>JALYZW010000373.1 GCA_030945725.1 Verrucomicrobiota bacterium
CAGCGCGAGCTGGCGAAGCAGCAGCGCTCGATCGAGAAGCAGTTGAAGAAGAAGGGCGCGCCGGTGCCGGAGCCGGCGGTTTCATTCATCACGCCCGCCGAGCTGACGAACCGCCCGAAGCCGAAGATCGTCGATGCGAACGCGCTGCCGGAGGAGCCGCCGAAGAAAAAACCATCGCTCGCGGAAGTGCGGGGCAACGCGAAAAAACCGAAGCCGGCCACCGACCTAACGAGTGCTGCGTGGGAAGGCGAAAATTACACGCTGCCCGGATTGGACCTGCTCGACGAGCACGACACGGAAGGGCGGACGGCGACGGACCCGGCGGAGTTGGAAGAGATCCAGCGCACATTGATCGAGACGCTCGGGCAATTTGGAATCCAGGTGGCGGCGGGCGACATCACGAAAGGACCCACGATCACGCGCTACGAAGTGTTCCCGGCGAAAGGCGTGCGGGTGGACAAAATTGTAAGTCTCGAACGCGACCTGGCGCGAGCGACGCGCGCGGAGCGGATCAACATTCTCGCGCCGATTCCCGGGAAGGACACGGTGGGGATCGAGCTGGCGAACAGCCGCAAGGTCAAGGTGACGTTGCGCGAGCTGATGCAGTCTCCGGATTGGACCGAATCGAAGGCGAAATTGCCGATCGCGCTCGGCAAAGACGTCTACGGCAAGACGATCATCGCGGACCTCGCGGGGATGCCGCACCTGCTCGTGGCGGGCACGACCGGGAGCGGGAAAAGCGTTTGCATCAACGCGCTGATCGCGAGCATGCTCTACCGGTTCACGCCGGAAGAGCTGCGCTTCATCATGATCGATCCGAAGGTCGTGGAGATGCAGGTCTACAACGAGCTGCCGCATCTGATTATCCCGGTGGTGACGGATCCGAAAAAGGTGCTGCTCGCGTTGCGGCACGTGATTCTCGAGATGGAGAATCGCTACAAGATTTTCGCGAAATCGGGGGTGCGAAATATCACCAGCTTTAACGGACGTCCGCCAAAGAAAACGCAGGCGGAGTTGGACGCCGAGAAGGTCACCGCAAACGGCGTAGCGGACGAAAAGCCGGCGATGGGTTCGGTCGAGGAATACACGCAAAAGCTGAACATCCAGGTGCCGCGCGACGACGAAGTAATCATCCCGGACAAGCTGCCTTACATCGTCGTAATCATCGATGAATTGGCGGACCTCATGCAGACGGCGCCGGCGGATGTCGAGAGTGCGATCGCGCGGATCACACAAATGGCGCGGGCGGCCGGCATTCATCTGATCGTCGCAACGCAGACGCCGCGGGCGGACGTGGTCACGGGAGTGATCAAGGCGAACATTCCGAGCCGGATCGCGTTCCAGGTTGCCTCGAAAATCGACAGCCGCGTGATCCTCGACGAGAACGGTGCGGACCGTTTGTTAGGCCAGGGCGATATGTTGTATCTGCCGCCGAGCACTTCGCGCCTGATCCGCGCGCAAGGCGTGCTCGTGACCGACGATGAGATCAAGCGGCTGGTTGAATTCGTCTCGGAACAGAGCCCGCCCGCGTACGACATCGCGGTGCACGATAAAATTCTCGGCGGAGGCGGTGGCGAGGACGATGAAGACGTGACCGAAGAAGACGAGGAGCTGGTCGAGAAATGCCTCGAGATTATCCGCCAGGAAAAACGCGCCTCGACCTCCCTGCTCCAGCGCCGGCTGCGCCTCGGCTACACGCGAGCAGCGCGGATCGTTGATATTCTCGAGCAGCGCGGTATTCTGGGGCCCGGCGAAGGCGCGAAGCCGCGCGAGATTCTCGTCGACCTCGACGCGGCGGTTTAGCGTCGCCGGACCCAATTCATGGAAGGTCTCGGCAAACGATTACAACAGGCGCGTCTTTCGCGCGGTCTCACGCTCGAGGAAGCAGGGAGGCTGACGAAAATCCGCCCGTCGAAGCTGGCGGAGATTGAGGCGGAAGATTTCTCGCAATTCGCCAGCCTGGCCTACGCGAAAGGCTTCCTGCTGATCTACGGCAAATTTTTGGATGTGGATGTGACTCGCTATCTCGAAGCGTTCGAGACCTCCGAGCACGTGACGGTCGATGGATACTCCTATTTGCAGGATAACCCCGCGCCGAAACCGACCCGGCCCGTCGTGGTGCGGAAAGAGTCGAGTAGTCGCGGATCCCTGTGGCCGTTTGTCATCGGCGTCATCGTCCTGGTGGTCGGATTTTCGGTGCTGAAATTGTTCCTCGACGTGAAGCGAATTCAGCCGCGCCCCGGGCCCGGCATGGCTTCCAGTTCACCGACGGCGACCGCGACTTCGGACAACATCGTGGCGCCGCGGGCGCTCCCGGCCGACAACACTCCATTGCCGCGCGCGACCGCTCCGACTGTCGCTCCGAGCGCGCCAGTTGCGGTCGCAACGGCGACGCCGCAGGCGATCGCGGCGGCGACGTCTATTCCAATGCCGTCGGCCAGCGAACCGGAAGTGCGGCGCGCGGAGCCGGTGCACCCCGAGGATTTGGCGGCGACGGCGGCGAGCGCGTCGCCGGCGCCGAGCGCAACGTTGAACCGCATCGAGATCCGACCGCTGCGGAAGACTTACGTCAAGGTCGTGGTCGACAACGACGACCAAAACCCTGCGGCGGAGCGGTGGCTTTCGCCGTCCGAAACACCTCTAAAAGTGAGCGGTAAACGCATCGCCGTTCGGGTGCTCGATCGTAGCGCGGTCGAAATCCGAAAGAATGGCAAAAAGATTGCCGCGGGCGACGCCGACGTCACGATCGAATGAGCACTGAGCTTTCGGTTGGGTCGAGTTCCGCTCGCAAAAGCAGCGCAGAAATCGGCGGCCAAAACTCGTTGCTCGCGACGTCGAATAGCCCAACGAAAGTGGGAATGATCAGCCTCGGTTGCGCGAAGAATCTCGTCGACGCGGAGATCATGCTTGGCAGCGTGCTGGCCCGCGGAATGCAGGTCACCGCGGACGCGGAGGACGCCGATGTTCTCATCGTCAATACCTGTGCCTTTATCGATTCGGCGAAAGAAGAATCGATCGGCGCGATCATGGACGCGCATCAGCAGCGCGGCCTCGCCAAACGACCGGGGCAGCGGCTGATCGTGAGCGGATGCATGTCGCAACGTTTCTCGAATGAGCTACGCGAATCGCTGCCGGAAGTGGACGCGTTCATCGGGCTCGATCAGGTGCGCGAACTGGGCGCGATCGTCGAACGCGTCCTCGCCACACCGGCGCGATCGAACGAGAGCGAGGCGCTCAATCTAGTGACCGCGCGGCCGACTTACATTCCGAATTGGGACACTCCGCGGTTCCGGTTAACCCCTTCGCACAGCGCGTACTTAAAGATCGCGGAAGGGTGCAATCATCCGTGCAGTTTTTGCGTCATCCCGCAAATGCGCGGGCGCCATCGCAGCCGGCCGCCGGAGTCGATCGTCTCGGAAGTGCGCGCACTCGTCGCGGAAGGCGTCAAGGAGATCAACCTGATCAGCCAGGACACGACTTATTACGGCATGGATTTGTGGACGGAGAAGGCGGGGCCGCGGCAGCCGGTGGATTCTTCGCGCGGCCCGACGCTCGCCGCATTGCTGCGCGAGATCGAAAAAATCGAAGGCGAATTCTGGGTGCGCCTGCTCTACACGCATCCCGCGCATTGGAGCGAAGAACTAATCGCGACGATCGCCGCTTGCCGCAAAGTGGCGCGTTACGTCGACATGCCGTTGCAGCACATCGATCAATCGATGCTAGCGCTGATGCGTCGCGAAACCAGCCGTGAGCATATCGAAAAATTGATCGTTGCGTTGCGCCGCGGAATTCCCGGCGTGGCGATTCGGACGACCTTCATCGTTGGTTTTCCCGGCGAAACAGACAAGGCGTTCGAGTCGTTGCTGGAATTCATCGAGCGCGTCCGGTTCGATCGGCTCGGCACCTTCAAATACTCACAGGAAGAAGGCTCGCGCGCGGCGAAAATGCCCGGGCAAATTTCTGCACGCACGAAGAACGAGCGCTACCGTCGCGCGATGATTGCACAGCAAAAAATTGCGCGCGAAATGGCGCAGGCAAAAGTGGGCCGCGAGCTGCGGTTGCTCGTCGATCAACCGCTCGTCGCGCGGACGGAATCCGACGCGCCGGAAGTCGACTGCCGCGTGATGCTCGCGAACCCCGCGCCGGTGGGTGAATTTGTGATGCGCACAATAGCCGGCGCACGCGGGTACGACCTGATCGCGTAAGGGCGCTTCGCCAACCGCCTCCGCAGCGTAGGAAATTGTACTGTATTCCAGGCCGTTCGTTGACTTCGGCAGTGACAACTCTGTCGTTTTCCGCGATTCTCTCGGGTCGCGAAATTCCGTTCCATGGCGCTACCGCACGAACCGAAGAAAGAGACTGTCCGAATCCTTCTGCCTCCCGCGGAGGAAGGGCACCTGCCGGCGGCCTCTGCTGCGCGCGGGGACACGGTCCGGATCCATTCTCCGACCTCGATCGACGTTGAACAGCTGAATGCGCGACGTGAAACTACGTCCGCTTCGCCGGTAGGACCGTCGAGTTTTCGGCCTCCGCCTTTTCCGCCGCCGGCGGCACGAGCGGAGCAAACGAACCACGCGGTCCCACCGTCACATCCCGCGAAGACGCCCGGACGCCCCGCGAATTTGCCACCGCCTCCGGTGCTCAGCAGCGCGCCGTCCGCCCGCCCCGCCCCGCCGCCGACACCGGCCGCATTCGGTATTTATCCGGGCGCGTCCTCAGCCGCCGCAGGCCCAAAACAAGACACGGCTCGGATCAGTCTGATCCCAGGGCTTCCAGCGACACCGCCCGCAACGGTGAACATGAAAAAGACGCAGCCGCTGCGCACTTCGCTGCCGCCAGTGATAGGGGCTTCGCCGATACCGATTGCCGCCTCCCAGACCCGAGTGGTGGAAACGATCGGCGATTCAATTCCGCGATCGCTTTGCTGGGCCTTGCTCGCCGTCTCCGCGGTGACTTTCCTTATTCAGATTTGGCACTATTTTGTCGTCTAAGACCATGGATAACTCAGCCGCACTCACTCTCAACGAATCGAATTTTGACCAGGAAGTCACGCAAAGCACCCAGCCCGTGCTGGTCGATTTCTGGGCCGAATGGTGCGGACCGTGTAAGATGATTGCGCCGTTGCTCGATGAAATTGCGCGCGAAAAATCCGGCTCGGTAAAAATCGCAAAAGTGAACGTCGACGAAAACCAGGCTCTCTCGATGCGCTACAACGTGCGCGCGATCCCGGCACTGCTCTTCTTTAAGAACGGCAACCTGGTCGATCAGGTCGTCGGGATGACGAGCAAGAAAGACCTCGTTGGCCGGCTAGACGCGCTCGCGTAAGACTGCGGAAATGTGGGAGCGGCCTTAGGGCCGCGAAATCGGAGACGGTTGCGGTCTCTCTATATTGCAGACGAGAAGTCTGCGCGCGGCGCGGCTCGAACGCAACTTACGTTCTAATTTAATTATAGACGGCAAAGGGATCACGCTGATCTCATTACCCGATAATTAATTAACGCGCTCCTAATCGAAAAGAACCATCAACATCAGGCTGGGCACGATCCTAGATGCTGGATTCTTCACCATTAAAAGTCCCGAAGCCGCCAACCAATGAGATTGTAAGCTTTTTCACGTCTGCATCTCAGCGTCACTGCACCTTGAAGGCTTCGGCCAACCCGACGCCGGTTTTGCGATTCACGCCACGAACAATCGACGTGTAGCTCCCCGCCGGCAGCGTGGTTAGAATAGCCGACTCGGCGTCATCCGTCGGCGCCAGCCCGCTGGATTGAATTTCGGCGGCGTTCGGCGCATCCTTCCAGTTGTCGTTACTGAACAAGAGGGTGCCATTACCATCATGTAATTCCATCGTGGGATCCTCGAGCGCTCCGGGAATGCTCGATTTTAACGACGGGCCAATCCCGCGGAAGACGAAGCGCTTCAACTGGCCGCCACCGAGAATGAGGCCGTCAAAGAGAACGTCGTCATCAGTTTGGACTGAAGCGCGAACCGATAGATTCCCAAGCTCGGCGGGGTCACTGGAGCTCAGGTCATACAACTCGATCAATCCGATGCCCGGACTGCCATCGGCGCTGCGGATGACCGCCGTGTAAGCGCCCGCGGGCAGCCGTTTCACGATGGCTGATTCCTTGTCGTCAGCCGGGGCGAGGCCGGTTTGTTGAATCTCGGCTTCCTGGGTGCTGCGCCAGTCGTCGTTGGAAATAACGCCTCCATTCGTATCGTGCAGTTCGAGCACGGGATTCTGCAACCGTCCCGCCACTGGCTTGCCATCCACGCTTAAGGACGGTCCCATGGCCCGGGCAATGATGCGTTTCGTGCCGGACCCGGTAACGATGAATCCACCGATGCCGACGTTATCGCCAGTTTGAACGAACACCCGGCCCGAAGCGTTCAGTAACTGGACGTTCGCGGGAGTCGGCTGAGGTGTGGGTGTAGGCGTGGGTGTTCCGCCGGGGGTCGGGGTTGGCGTGGGCGTGGGTGTTCCGCCCGGGGTCGGGGTTGGCG
>JALYZW010000044.1 GCA_030945725.1 Verrucomicrobiota bacterium
CTGTAGAACTTATCGAGCTTACCCTGCACGATCTTTGCGATCACGTTCTCGGGCTTTCCGACGACCTGCGCTTCGTAGATTGCCCGCTCGGACGCGACAGTTGTTTCCGGCACTTCCTCGCGCTGCACGAAAAGCGGATGGGCCGCCGCAATGTGCAGCGTAATATCTTTCACGAGATCGCGGAAACTGTCGTTCTTCGCCACGAAATCGGTCTCGCAGTTGATCTCTACCAGCACACCGACCTTTCCCTGCAAATGGATGTAGGAAGCGACCACGCCTTCCTTCGTCGCCCGCGAAGATTTCTTGCCCGCGTTGGCGATGCCTTTTGTCCGCAAAAGCGCTTCGGCTTTTTCGAAATCGCCGCCCGCTTCGGTCAGCGCGCGTTTGCAGTCCATCATGCCCGCGCTCGTTTTCTCGCGGAGCTGTTTGACGATTTGAGGATTGATTTCCATAGGACAGTTGTAAGGCCGACGTTCCGGCCGGCCGCGGGTTAGGACGCAGAAAGGGCGGGGATTTCCGCTCCCGAAATCAGTCGTTAGGCCGAGACGCCGGCCATCTCGACTTGCTCGCGCTCGCGGGCCTCGCCCGTCGCCGAAACAATCGAGTCGACCAATTTCTGCAGCATCACCCGAATGGCGCGGATCGCGTCATCGTTCCCGGCGATCGGATAATCGATCATCTCCGGGTCGGCATTTGTATCGACGATCGCGACGGTCGGTATCCCGAGCCGGCGCGCTTCGAGTACGGCGTTCGCTTCGCGCGTCGTGTCGATGATCACCATCGCGTCCGGCAGTTTCGCCATCTCCAGAATGCCGTCGAGATTACGCCGCAGTTTGGCCGCTTCACGATTCAGCGCGGCGAGTTCCTGCTTGCCCATTTTCTTGAAGTCCGGCGACTTCTCGATGTCATCGATATAGGTCAGGCGCGCGATACTCTTCCGGATCGTGGCAAGGTTCGTGAGCGTGCCCCCGAGCCAGCGCTGATTCACATAAAATTGGCCGCACGCGATCGCAGCTTCTTTGACCGCCTCCTGCGCCTGCTTCTTGCACCCGACAAACAAAATCTTCCCACCGCGCCGCGTGATTTCCTGCAGGAAATCGGTCGCCCGCTGCAACTGCTGCACCGTCTCGTCGAGGTTGATGATGTAGATCTGGTTGCGCTTCTCGAAAATGAACGGCTTCATCTTCGGATTCCAGCGCTTGGTCTGGTGACCAAAATGCACTCCGGCCTCGAGCAGCTCGGGCACTAATTCTGTCATGTTCGCCATAGGTAGATTGCCGCGCGATCGATTCCGGCGCAGCGGACGGGGAAGATGCTATAGCGGCCCCGCAAAGGCAAACGGAATCGTCAATGTTTGCCCCCAACCTCGGCACTGTGCTCGACATATCGGGCAAGCAGCCAGCACACGTCCGATAAGCGGTTTAAGTAGCGGAGAATCTCGGGGTTAAAGCCCGCCCCGTCGAGCGCGGCAACTCGCCGCTCGGCGCGCCGGCAGATCGTCCGCGCCACGTCCAGGTAAGCCGACGATATAGTCGTGCCTGGGATCGCCCATCCTTTGTAGTACAGCAGCTTGTCCTTTTCCAACTCGTCGATCGTCGCGGTCAGGCGATCGACCATCACAGTTGTCGTTAGGCCGAACTTATCCTGCTCGTACCGCGAGAGATCTTCGCGAGCCGTCGCCAGCTCGCCCATCACAGTGATCAACTCCTTCTGCGCCGCAAATATCTCATCGGCCACAAATGAATTTGTGCTCGCCACCCGCGCCACCCCCAAGGCGGCGTTCAGCTCATCCACGCAGCCGTACGCGTCAACGCGCGGATCCGTTTTCGAGACGCGCCGGCCATACATCAACGACGTTTCGCCTGCGTCACCCGTTTTCGTCGCGATCGACATTCGTTAGGCCACTTCAAACGAGAACGACGAACCAGCTCGCGCCGATTCGTCGTTCACAATTCGCACTAATGGTTTCGGTTTACCCGAGCGCCGGCTGTGGTTCCGGCTCATCCATCAAGGACGTGCCAACCTGTTCGCCGAGCTCGACCAGTTTGATCTCGCGGACCGATGGGAAGCCGGTGCCGGCTGGAATCAAATGGCCCATGATGACGTTTTCCTTGAACCCGCGCAGCCGATCGACCTTGCCGAGCGTGGCCGCTTCGGTGAGCACGCGCGTCGTGTCCTGGAATGAAGCCGCGGAAATGAAGCTGTCGGTTTCGAGCGAGGCTTTCGTGATGCCGAGCAGCACGGGCGTCGCTTCCGCCGGCTTACCGCCTTGTGAAACGACTTCCGCGTTTTCCTTCTCGAAATCAAGCCGGTCGATCTGATCGCCCCACAGCAGCGAGGTATCGCCCGGATCGGTGATCTTCACTTTGCGCAGCATTTGGCGAACGATGATCTCGATGTGCTTGTCGTTAATCTCCACGCCTTGGAGACGGTAAACTTCCTGCACTTCGTTCACGAGATGCTCCTGCAGATCCTGCGGTCCGCAAATTTCGAGGATTTCATGCGGGACAACCGGACCTTCCGTCAGCTGCTGACCCTTCTTCACGAAGTCGCCCTTGAACGCGATGATATGTTTCGTCAACGGGATGAGGTGCTCTTCCTCCGCTCCACTCTGAGGATCCTTCACGATCAGTTTCCGCTTCCCGCGGACGGTGCCGCCCATTTCGACGGTACCGTCAATCTTCGCGATCTCGGCCGCATCTTTCGGACGGCGCGCTTCAAATAACTCCGCCACACGCGGCAGACCGCCGGTGATGTCTTTCGTCTTCGCGACCTTGCGCGGCGTCTTCGCGAGCAGGGAACCGGCCCGGACCTTCTTCCCTTCTTCAACAATGACATGCGCGCCCGCCGGAATCGAATAGCTGGCCAGAATCTCTTTCTTGTTCTCGCCGACAACCACGATCTGCGGATGCAAATCTTCCTTGTGCTCGATGATGACCGTTCCCATCAGGCCGGTCGCTTCATCGACATCGCGCTTGATCGTCACGCCCGCGATCATGTCGCGGAATTCGATCGTGCCTGATTTGTCCGTCAAGATCGGGACGTTGTACGGATCCCATTGCACGAAGGTCTCGCCTTTCTTGACGGACGCGCCTTCTTCCTTCGCGATGACCGATCCGACGACCACGTTGTAACGATCGAGCTCGCGGCCGTCCGCATTGTGCACGCTGATGGAGCCGTTTTTGTTCAGGACAATCCAGCTGCCGTCGAGCGCCTGCACCGTGCGCAGATCATTGAACTGCAAGGTGCCGTCATTCTTCGCCTTGATGATTGGTTGCTTAAAGGTCTGGCTGGCCGTGCCGCCGATGTGGAACGTGCGCATCGTCAACTGCGTGCCCGGTTCGCCGATCGACTGCGCGGCGATGATGCCGACCGCTTCGCCGAGCTTCACCGCCTGGCCTGTCGCCAGGTTCCGGCCGTAGCAAAGTCCGCAGACGCCGCGTCCGGATTCGCAGGTCAAGACCGAGCGAATCTTCAGGCTTTCCACGCCGATCCGCTGGATATCAGCTGCGATCTTTTCGTCCACCAGTTGGTTCGCTTTGACGAGCTTCTTCTTTTTATCAACCGGGTCCGCGATCGTCTCGCAGCTGACCCGACCGATGATGCGCGTTGCAAGATCCACC
>JALYZW010000052.1 GCA_030945725.1 Verrucomicrobiota bacterium
GCCCAACGTTGCGGCAGATTTCCACTTTCGGGATCGAGCCGAAAATCGTGGCGCAGCCAGTAGCTATAGCCGGCAGCGAAGTGCGTTGGTTCGTCGAAGGTCGGCGATTTCGTCCCCACCGCGCTGACGGCGAGGATCCAATGGACAAGCGCGAGAGCAATCGCGACGAAAGGGCACGTTTGGTGCGTCGGTGCGTTCACAGTGAACGGACCGATGCGCAACGAGCGCTCGTTAGGCCCGGACATCGGCGGTGTAGATGGTCGCGATCCCGCCGGTGAGCGGCAGGGCGGCCGCACTCGCGAAGCCGCCGTTGTCGATCAGCGCGGTCATCTCGGGGCCGCTCGGGAAAGTTTCGATCGAGCTGGCGAGGTATTCGTACGCCGTTCGTTGACGGGTTAACGCCGCCGCCGCGGTCGGCAAAATGCGGTGGAGATAAAATCGATAGAACGGCCGGAGGTACGGTCGCGGGTGCGAAAAATCGAGGACGAGGAGGTGCCCGCGCGCGGAGAGCACGCGGCGCATCTCGCGTAACGCTGCAGTCCAATCACGCATATTCCGCAGTCCGAAAGCGACAGTCACGCAATCGAAGGCGGCGTTTTCAAAGGGCAGCTCGAGCGCGTCGGCGACGACGGTTTGCCGCACACCTTTTCGACGCGCGAGCGCGAGCATTTCCGGCGCGAAATCAGCGGCGATGATGACGGCGTGAGGCAGACGGCGTTGGAGCGAGACCGCGAGATCGCCGCTTCCGGTCGCGAGATCGAGGACGCGCGTCGGCTGCCAACGAGCGACGATCCCCGTCGCCCGCGCGCGCCACGCAAAATCAGCCCCGCCGCTGAGCAAGTGGTTCGCGAGGTCGTACCGCAACGCGATACGATCGAACATTTCGCGAACGGCGGTTGGGTCACGCGATGGCGTCGCGGGAGGAGTCGTCGTCAACGACGCGGTTTGGCGCAGCCGCGCGTGGTTGGCAAGCACCGAGTGGACGCGGGGCCGCTTCGAATCGCTCGCGCAGCGCGAGTTCGACCGCGCCCGCGATGGCCAGCCAACCGAGCGGCGCGACGTGCATAAGGAGCCGCGGGAGGGAAGTCGCGATATGATCGTCGACACTGGCCCAGGTGCTAAAGAGGTAGGTTGCGGAATACAATGCGACCGGTATCACAATGCTCCAGACGAGGATGCGTGCGGTATCCGTGAGAAAGTGGAAGAGCCAAGAGCAGCACGCGAGCCCGAGCAGCGGCCAGAAGAGACTCCATTGTTCGAGATTTGTGAACTCGATGGCGAGCGCGCGACTGATGGCGGATAACCGCACGGGCAGGGCGGCGATCGTTTGCGGACTGAAGACGGCGAACTCGTGCAGTGGCGCAGCGTGCCGCGCGATCAAAAATATCTTCCACCCGCACAGAAGAAGAACGCCGGGCAGAAAGGCGAGCGCACGCTGCGGCTTGCGTTGCTGCCAGATCACGTAAAGGCCCGCCACGACCGCGATCATCCAAAGCACGACGCCCTCGCGTTTGAACCATGGAATGAGTGTGAGGCACGCAGCGTAGAGACGAAACGCAGCGGGCGCGACCTCACTGTTCCAGTTCGACATCACGAGAAACACGATCGCGGCCAGATAAAGCACGCTGAGCGAGAAATCGGCGTAGCCGGTCACTGCGCCGCCGATTCCGGTCGAGATTTGCGGCGTCACGAAAAGCAGCGCGGCCGTAAGCAGGCCGAGCCAGCGCCGCGCCGTCACCCGCGCGGTCAATGCGGTCAGCAGCGTGGCACCCGAAGCGTAGTAAATGATGAAAATGCTTTTGGCCCAGAACTGATCCGCGCGCCCAAGCGAAAGATAAATCCAGAGCTCCGTGAAGGGGACGGCGAGCGGATAATCCGGGTGGGTAAAGGCGCGCCCGGCGCTGGCGAAGTACTCCGTCGGCAGGGCTCCGTGGTTGAGGAAGGCGTAGCGCGCTTTCAGTTCCCAATTCAAGAGTCCATCCCAGCCAAGCGTGTGTTTGTAGCTGGCGGCGCCCAGGAGCAGAATTTCCGCGACGAGCACGGCGCCGAGGAGCCAGTGCAAGGGCTGAACCGACTGCGGCCAGCGAGGAAAACGGTTCCGCGACGTCGTGCGAAGCCCAACCACGAGGGCGCCGAGAGCGCAAAGCGCGACAGCAGTTTGAAGCGCCCCGCCGCGGAGGAACAAGAGGCCGCCGAGCCAGAGGCCGAGCGAAACACTGCCGGTCCCGAAGAACCAGGCCAAGGCCGCGAACTCGAATGCGTTGAGCTGAAAGCGGCCGCGTTCCAGAAGTAGAACAAGACCGGCGCCGGCGATGAAGAGGACGCCGAACGCAAACAAGAGCGACGCGGCGATCATCATTTGGACGGAGGCGGCGGGACCGCTACCCACACGTTACCGGCGAGCGAAATTCCGGGCGGACTGCCGGGCGGCAGCGGCACATGACACGAGACGACGGCAGCGCGCGAAGCAGTCAGTCGCGCCGGTTCCAAAGATGGCGGCAGAGCGTGCGGAGCGACGGCGATCAATTCGACCTCGTGCGGCCATGAGAGATACGCCATCAGCTGCGCGAGCAGGATCGCCTCAAAGTCGTGATCGCGGTAAACGATCAGCACCGGCGTTTCACGCGGAAACGAACCAAACGCGAAGACCAGCATTTCCGAGAAGGCGCGATTGGCTTCGATCCTCGTTAGGTACGCGTCCGTCGAAGAATATTGTGTCGCGGGCAAAAGGTAGCCCTCGCGAAGCGAAGCGAACACGGCGCGCGCACCGAGCGCCGCAAACGCGCTGAGCGCCGCGGCCCAAATGGCGAGCTGGAGCGTCGCGCCGGGGCGGCGCAGATTATCCCGAAACATTGGCGCATGCTTGCGGCGATGCAGCCGGCAGAGACGCGGTGGGTAGCGCCGCCGCGACGATCGACGGCGCCATTACGTGGGGCCGCGGGGCGCGTGCGAACAAATTGTACTTTAAGATCGCGTAGACGGCGCGGATGCCGTCGCGCCAGGTGATCTTCTTACCTTCTTCATACGTCCGGCCATCGTATGAAATCCCGACCTCATAGATTCGGCAGCCACTGCGCGCAACTTTCGCGGTGATTTCCGGCTCGAATCCGAAGCGGTCCTCGCACAGCGCCAATCCGCCGAGGACGGAACGACGGAAGACTTTATAGCACGTCTCCATGTCGGT
>JALYZW010000068.1 GCA_030945725.1 Verrucomicrobiota bacterium
GCGTCGCACTCCTCGCGACCTACCTTTCCATTCCGCCGAACTGCGGCGTCCCGAAATACAATCTGAGCGCGAAGCTCAACGCGCCTGCGCCATTGGACGGGAAACGTCTTTACCTCAGCATTTATCCGTGGCCGGAACATGAATATCGCATCGAGAAACATCCGGAGCCAGTCGGCGAGGTGGTCCGTCCCGGCAGCACCTCGATGTGGGGCGGCGTTCGATTTCTGACCGGCTACAGCCCGATTCGGCCGGCCGGCATCGCACGAAGTTACGACACCGGCATCCACGGCGAGATCGATATCGATGCCGCGACCAGGCTGCTGGAATCTGAGTCCGGAACGGACGGTGAACTCGCACAGCTCGGCGTTGACGGAATCATTGTGGCGAGCAATTTCGAACTCCGTCCGCTCCCGAGCGCGGAGTGGGACGTCGTCCATTCTTCGGCCGAAGGGATCGTTTACCACCGCGCCGGCGCTCCTCTTGGGCCCGTACGCTCCGTCATGGTCGAGGCGGGAAAAAACTACGCCGCGGCGTCGCTTCATGTGATCGGAGACAGCCGTCAGCGTGTGGCCACAGAGGTCTCCGTGCCGGACGGCGGCCCGCCGGGGTTCCTTGTATTTTCGCGTCCATTTTTCCGCGGTTATCGCGCGGTGATCGCAGGGAATGCGCTGCCGGTGACCTCATTTCGCGGTCTGGCGCCGGCGATTGAATTGCCCGCAGGCACGAAGGGTCGGCTGATCTTGGTTTATCGGCCGACTTGGCTGATCGTCGGCGCGTTCGTGGCCGGCACCAGCGCGCTGCTTTGGTTAGCGGGAGTCCTCGCCAGTGTTACGTCGCTTCGCCATCGCGAGTCGTAAACATTGGACGACCGAACGCCGATCAACATCGCCGCGCAAAGTCTCAAATCGATCGAGAACGGCACGCGCGTGAAGTAAGGATCACGGCAGATCGTGACCGTCAGTCTCGAGCAAATATCCGTTTACGCCCAAGTATGTAACCCGAAGCGTATCCCGCGTTACAGGCGGCGCGCAGCATCCGCGACAGCCAGTGCCGAATATTTCTCCAGCCCGCCGAGGGCCGCGTGGGCGAAGCGCGCCAGACCGCAAACGGTCGCTCTAATTGGTCGTTGCGCTGAGGATTTGGCGTCTAGTAAACGTCGCGTTTGTAGCGCTTGTCGCTTTTCATTTTCTCGACGTATTCGTTAGCATCATCCAGCGATCGTCCGCCCTGCTCCTGGATGATTTTGCGCAGGGTCGCGTCGACATCCTTCGCCATTCGCTTCGCGTCGCCGCACACGAAAAAATGCGCACCTTCATCGAGCCACTTCCATAGCTCCGGCGCGTTCTCTTCCATTCGCGTCTGCACGTAGACCTTCTTCTCCTGATCGCGCGAGAAAGCGCAATCCATTCGGGTAAGAAATCCCTCGCTCTTCAGCCGGTCGAATTCGTCCTTGTAGAAGTAGTCACACTTCTCGCGCTGCGAGCCAAAAAAGAGCCACGCTTTCCCCTTTGCTCCCACCACTTTTCGCTCCTGCAGGAAGGCGCGAAACGGAGCGATCCCAGTCCCCGGGCCGACCATGATGATTGGCGTATTTCCGTCCTCCGGCAGGCGGAATTTGGAAGTGTTCGGGAAGACGGGGATTGGCGCGTGGTCCGCCCGCTCAGCCAGGAACGAAGAGCAAACCCCTTTTCGCTTTCGCCCGTGGCTTTCGTACCGCACGACGTCTACCGTCAAATGGACGGACTCGGGATGTAGCTTCAGGCTGGACGAAATCGAGTAGAGTCTGGGCTGCAGCTTGGCCAGCAATCCGACGAATTCCTCCGGCGCGAATCGGACCGACGGATGCTCGGAGAGAAAATCGATCACCTCCATCCCCCAGAGGTAACTATCGAGGTCCTGCTTCCGCTCCGGATCCAGCAGCTCGTTGAGCAAAGGCGCTCCCGAGGCCCGTTCCGCGATCGCTTTGAGGAACTTCGGCGTCACCTGGGTGATTCGATATTCGCGCAACAACGCCTCACGTAGCGGGAGAGCCGGCGCGCCTTTTGTGACCGACGGGACGAGTTCATCTCCGGTGGCGCACAGAGCGTGAATGATCTCCTGGACCAGGTCGGGATCGTTCGTCGGAACGATCGTCATCGAATCCCCGACCTCGTAGTTCAACCCCCAGCCACTGAGGTCGATTTCGAAATGGCGGGTATCCTTCTCGGACTCTTCGCCGGTTAACCTGCGATTAACGACCATCCTCCCGGGGAATGGATTCGCGCGGCCGTAAACGGAAGCCGAGGCGGTTTCAGCGGGCATACACTCAGGTGGGATCTCAGCGCGGGCGCGCCCTTCGACGCCGGCTACTCACCATCGTTCCCGATCGCAAGCGTCGGGCAGACATCCATCGCGCGCTGAGCTGCGGCGGTTTCCTCATCGCCTTCCGGCTGCTTATAAAAATAGACGTACGTCTCGTCGTCGTTGTACTTCAGAAGATTTGGCGCCTCATCGAGACAGACCCGGCACGGAGTGCACGTCGTATCCACGTACCACGGTCCCGGCACATTCTCAGGTTGGATGCTTGCTTTGTCGGCCATGCGGGACGTTTTAGCGTCAACCGTCTCCCCCTCGCAACGCCTTTTTTTACGCAAAAAGTCCGTGCGTTTCGCCGCGGGACCGATCATCAGAGCCAAAAAAAAAGCCCGGCACCTTGTTTCCAAGGCGCCGGGCATAAATTCTGGCGACGTCCTACTCTCGCACAACCTTTCGTCGCACTACCATCGGGGCTGCAGCGTTTAACTTCCGTGTTCGGAATGGGAACGGGTGGTGCCACTGCGCTAAGATCACCAGAGGTCCGAGCCGGACTGGCATTTCGCTGCTTTCGCAGCGACGCAAGCGCGACGCGACATCTCTGGTGACGGACCTTTCCGCCGCATCACTCTCCATTGCCCGTGAGCTCCGCCGCGGCCTTCGTGACCGGCAGACAGCTCCCACACTTTGGACAGTGCTTTTACTAACTAAAGAACCAGTTCGCTGATTCTCTGAAATCTACATACAAGGATAGTTCCACAATTTTCTAAGGCTTCGTTTTATTATCTAATCTTTAGAGTCATTCCTCTCAATTTGCCGCTGCGTCAGGTTTGACGCCGACGCAACGGGTTAATTGAAAAGTAAATGACCAAGCCGAACGAGTTATTAGTATCACTTAGCTGAATACATTACTGCACTTACACCAGTGACCTAT
>JALYZW010000074.1 GCA_030945725.1 Verrucomicrobiota bacterium
GGCGAGGTCCTTCACCGTCTGCGCGGTTCAGGATGACGGCGACCGCAGTGTGCGTTTAATTCAGAAGGTCGGCGTAATGCCGTTGCGCCAGCTCGGTCGAGGCGGCGAGAATCGCGCTTGGGGTATCGAACTCGAGCACTTGCGCGAGAAGCGCTTTGCATTCTACAACGTCGAGACTTTGCACCGCGCGCTTGACCCGGGGCACGAGGGACGCGCTTACGCTTAACTCGTCAATCCCCAGTCCGATTAAGAGCGGCACAAGCGCGAGATCGCCGGCCATTTCGCCGCATACGCCGACCCAGATGCTGTGCGCGTGCGCCGCTTCGGACACCATCTTTAGTAAGCTTAGCACCGCCGGATGCGTCGGCTCGTAAAGGTGAGCGATCCGCTCATTCACGCGATCCACTGCCAGCGTGTACTGAATCAGATCGTTCGTCCCGATACTAAAGAAATCGACTTCCGCCGCCAGCGTATCCGCCGAGATCGCGGCGCTCGGGATCTCTATCATCGCGCCGACCTCGGTCGCTGCCAGCGTGCTGCCGCTCTCCCCCATCAACTCCTCTTTGCACTCGTCCAGCACGGCGATGGCGCGGCGTAACTCCGCCAGCCCGGAGATCATCGGGAACATGATCTTGACGTTCCCGTGCGCGCTCGCGCGGAGAATGGCGCGCAGTTGCGGCTTAAAGATTTCGGGATGCTCGAGACAAAACCGGATCGCGCGCCGTCCCATGAACGGGTTCAGCTCGTCCCCGGTATCCACCGTGCCGGCTACTTTGTCGCCGCCGAGATCGAACGTCCGGATGATCAACGGATGCGGCGCGACCTGCTGCGCGACTTTTCGATAGGTCTCGTACTGCTCCTCTTCGCTCGGTAGCGTCGTTCGGTTTAGGTAAAGGAATTCCGTCCGGTAAAGCCCGATTCCTTCCGCGCCGTTTCGCGCGACGGCCTCGACGTCATTCGGCAATTCAATGTTCGCCGAGAGCACGATGTGGCGCCCATCGCGCGTGGTCGATTTCGTTTCGCGCAGACCCGTGAGCTGCTCCGCGACCTGCACCTTTCGATGTTCCAGCTCGCCGTAATGCCAGAGCGTCTCCGGCGTTGGATCGACAATGAGGAGACCGTTGTGTCCGTCGAGTAACACATGCTGCCCGGTCTCCAGTTTCTCCGTCACATCATGCAGTCCGACGACTGCCGGAATGGCCAGCGACCGCGCCATGATCGCGGTGTGCGAGGTCCGGCTGCCGAGATCCGTCGCGAGTCCCATGACGTGCTCGCGGTTCATCGTCGCGGTGTCGGATGGGGTGATATTATGCGCGACCAGGATGTGCTGCTCCGTCAACGCAAGAAATGCTTTCGGCGCCTTGCCCTGCAAATTCCGCACCACCCGCCGCGTCACATCGGTGATGTCGAGCGCGCGCTCCCGCAGATAGGGATCGTCGATTTCGCTCAGCGTCTGCGCGTAGTGGCCGGCCACTTCCTGAAAGACCCATTCGACATTGCAAAGATCAGCTTCGAGCCGGCGCAGCACTTCATCGATCAACGTCCGGTCCTCGACCACCAGCAGGTGCGCATCGAAAATCCCAGCGTCCTTCGCTCCGATCGCTTCGGCAATCCGCTGCTGCATTTCCAGAATCTGCGCGCGCGTCTGGATGAGCGCGGTTTCGAACCGGCCAATCTCATGCGCGATCTCGGCCGGCTGGATCCGATACCGCGTCACGTCATCCTGGTCGTCGCGCACGACGTGGATTTTTCCTCTCGCGATGCCGGGCGAGACGCCGAGGCCGGTGTAGCGGATTTCCGGTCTCGTGTGATCGCGCATCGCGACGCGAGATTAACCTGTGTGTCAAACGCCGCTATCGACGCGCCGTCATCCCGAGCGAAGCAAAGCGCAGTCGAGGGACCCCGTGGCAGTACGGTTGGTGCGGCAAAGCGCAGTTCCAGAGCCGTCGATAAAGCCACGGGGTCCCTCGACTGCGCTCGGGATGACCGGCTGATCGCACGCGCGGAACCCTCCTTTACTCTTCGTTAAACTTCGAGAGCACGAGGGCCTCGATCTCCGCCATCGCCTTGTCCGCATCCGGACCTTCGCAGCGCACGAGCAACTTCGAGCCCTGTCCGGCTGCGAGCATCATAAGGCCCATGATGCTTTTCCCGTTCACATTTTCACCGGCTTTTTCCACCCAGACCTCGCACCGGTAGCGGCTGGCCACGCGCACAAACATCGCCGCCGGCCGCGCGTGCAGCCCGAGACGGTTCACGATCGTGATCTCTTTCTCGAGCTTCTGCCCCTCACCTGCGCCGGCCGATCTGCGATTGAGTAAGCCCATCAGTTTGTCTTCGTCCCCATTAGATTCAGCAACTTGTCGTTAAATTCCACCGCGCTGTTTCGGCCCAGCCCTTTCAGCTTTTGATCCATCGCCGCCACTTCCACGAGCCGCGCGATATCGCGTCCCGGCCGCACCGGAATCGTGATGTGCGGCACCTGCAATTTCAGGATTTCATAATACTCCTGGTCGAGCCCGATTCGATCTACCTCTTCCAGTTCCTGCCAATCCTGCAACGTGACCACCATATCAAGCCGCTTCTCCGTCCGGATGCTGCCAATGCCGAAAACGGAGGCGACATTGATGATCCCAATCCCGCGCACCTCCATGTGATTCCGGGTCAGCTCGGGCGCAGTCGAGATCAGCTCGCGACCTTCAAACGATTTTATCCGCGTCACGTCGTCGGCCACCAGGCTGTAACCGCGCTCGATCAATCCGAGCACGCACTCGCTCTTGCCGATGCCGCTCTGGCCCCGGATCAGTACGCCGACCCCGAGAATATCGACCATGCTGCCGAACTCAGTCACGGTCGGCGAAAAATCGCCTTCCATCGCGATCGTCGCGGCGTTGATGAAGCGCATCGTCACCATCGGCGTCCGAAAAATCGCGACCTCTTGTTCTTCCGCCACCTGCAGCAACTCCGGCTCGAGATGCGCGCCACGCGACGTCACGATGCACGGGATCTTCTGGCCGCAGAGCGCGCGGAAGCGCTCCTTCCGCACCCGCGATGAAAGGCTTTTCAGGTAGGACTGCTCCGCCGCGCCGAGGACCTGCACGCGCTTCTCCGCGAAATACTGGTAGAACCCGGAAAGCGCCAGGCCCGGCCGGTTAATCGTCGGCTCGCGCACCTTGCGATGGAATCCGGCCCGGCTGCTTTCGAGCTTCAGCTGCAGCGTCTCGCCATGGTCGCGAAAAAAACTCTCGACCGTCACCACCGGCACATTCTTCCGCTGCTCACTTCCATGAGTGATCGGCGGCGAAGTCGGTCGGTCGGTCATCAGATGCGAAATACGTTTATCGCGAGAAGGGATTGTTTGCCACCCTCATCCCGCGCTGACTGCGCATCTTTGCGTCGCAGCGATCCAGCGCATCGAACAAAGCTCGCTTCCAAATCAATATCCTTATTTCCTGCAAAGATGTTTCGCCGTTCATCGCTGCAGGCAAAGGCCGCCCTCATCGCCGCCGTATGGACTCTTAGCAGTCTGCTCCAGGCGGCCTACGGCGCAGTGCCGGAGACCACGCCGCTCCCTGATTCGCCTGCTGACTCGCCGGCTGAATCATCAGCGAAAGCAACGCCCGTTCCTTCCACGCCAACGGAAACTCCGTCACGCGCGGTTGAGAACGCGGTCGTCAAAGTTTTCTCCACGCTGCGCTTTCCGGATCTCTACAAACCATGGACGAAGCAAGGCCCGCACGAGATCAGCGGCAGCGGCGTGGTCATCGACGGGAAGCGGATTCTGACCAACGCCCATGTCGTCCTCTACGCGAGCCAGGTGCAGGTGCAGGCGAACCAGGCGGGAGATAAATTGTCCGCAACGGTCGAAGCGATCGCGCCCGGCATCGACCTCGCGGTCCTGAAATTGGATGACGAAAAGTTCTTCGACTCGCATCCGCCGTTGGCGCGGGCCAAGACCTATCCCGAGATCAAGGAAGCGGTCATGGCTTACGGT
>JALYZW010000088.1 GCA_030945725.1 Verrucomicrobiota bacterium
GACGGGACGGCTTTCGCGCGAGCCGACTTCGTAAAGGAATTTTGTTCCCAGGATGATGACGAGCGATCCGCTCCAATCGGCAATGGCGTTACCGCAAAATGCAGACAATCGGCTTTTCGGGTCGAGATAGATATACCCGATGAGCCACAGCATAAGCAGCCCGCCCGCGACGAGACTGAGCGCGTGGCGTCGGAACACTGACGTGGAAGTTTTTTTTCGCCACCGCATTCGGTGTGAAGTTAGCTCAGATTGCGCGTGGGGCTCGGGGGAACGACGCGTCGCATCAGAGTAAGCGAACGGCGGTGATGGCGATGCGACCGCCGAAGCAGACGTCGACATCGGCGCCCGGCGCGCGATTTCGCAGATTGTAATCGCCGGCGAAATAAAGCCCGCTGGCTTCCTCATGCCGATAATTTAACGGCAACGGGCTTGGATCGAGCTCGCACCAGACGACTTCGGGATCGGCGGTGTCGGGCGAAAGGGCCGGGAGATTCACGTTGTAAAAAAAGCCCCGGTCCATCGGTTTCGTGATCAGTTCCCCTAAAATCGGAACGATCCATTTCGTCGCGCGCGGCCAGTCGAATTCGACGCCCGCCTTGCGATATTTTGAGAAGGCGATGCCGGGCCAGCCATGCAGAACGGCTTCGCGCACCGCCGCCACGGTGCCGGAGTAGTAGACGTCCGCGCCGAGATTGCCGCCATGGTTGATGCCGCTCAGAACCCACTTCGCGTCGGGCGCCAGATGGCGAAGCCCAAGTCGCGTGCAATCAGCCGGAGTTCCGTGGATCGCGAACTGGCCTTCGACGCGCGGCTCGACCCGAACGCCTTCCTGCCAGGTCACGCGATGACTGACGCCGGATTGCGGGCCGGCTGGCGCAACGACAATCGGATCGCCGAGTTCGCGTGCCGCTTGGAGGAGGGCAGCGAGACCCGCGGCTTCGATCCCGTCATCGTTCGTGAGCAAGAATTTCATTCGGCAGGCGGAGCGCACCGTCGAATAGGCGCTGCCGAACGTCCACGCAAAATCGACGCGCGTGAGTGTTCGGTCGCGCGGCGTTTGCGATAGCCGCTTGCGCCGGACGGCTCACATTGTAAGGCGTCAAGGAATGCAACGCCGCTTCGTGCCACCGCTTCTCTTGTTGCTTGCTGCGGTGCTTTGGAGCCTCGGTGGAGTGCTCATCAAATCGATCGACTGGCCTCCGATGGCGATCGCCGGCGGCCGGAGCGCGATTGCGATTCCAGTGATGCTGGCGAGCATCGGCTGGCCGCGGTTTTCTTTTTCGCGCACGCAAATCGGGGGAGCGGTCGCCTACGCGGGAACCGTTGTGCTGTTCGTGTTTGCCACGCGCATGACCACCGCCGCGAACGCGATTTTTCTGCAGTACACCGCGCCGATCTACGTCGCGATCATTGGCCGCTGGTATTTGAACGAACGCCCCCTACGGATCGACTGGCTGGTGATCGCGCTCGCGCTCAGCGGCATCGCCTTGTTTTTCTTCGACCGCCTGACCGTCGCCGGATTCTGGGGGAATATCGTGGCGCTGGCCAGCGGACTTTGCTTTGCCGGCGTCGCGATTTTTCTGCGCAAAGAAAAGGACGGATCGCCTGTTGCGAGCATCATTCTCGGCAACATCATCGTCGCGATCGCGGGCGTGCCGTTCATGTTGCAGTCGCCGCTCGCGACAGCGGGCGTCTGGAGGCTGGCGCTGCTCGGGGTTGTCCAGCTCGGCATCCCATATGTCCTCTACGCGATCGCGATCAAACAGGTCACCGCACTGGAAGCGACACTGATCCCGCTTCTGGAACCGGTGCTCAACCCGACGTGGGTCATGCTCGCGATCGGCGAAACGCCCGGACCGTGGGCAATTGTCGGCGCGATGCTCGTCCTCGGTGCGGTCCTGGGTCGCGGCGCGTTGATGATTAGCGGCCGCCGCCGCAATCGTGAGCAGGTCTGAAAACAGCGCGAACCGTTTGTCTCTCAGTGTGTCTGTGACAATGCGCGGAATCGCGGATCTGCGCGGATCGGATCCCAAATCGGGTCGAGGCGAAGGGATGCCGGCGTGAGAATGACCCGTTCCGGGCCTAGGTAATTCGTCGTGAGGAGTTGTGCGATTTCCGAGATAGCGGCGTCTGCGTCGCCGAGCTGAGCGTGAACCCGCGCGCGATTCTCTTCAAACCCGGGTCCCGTGCTGTGATCTGACGAAGCTGGACGCAACGCGATTGTGGCTTCGGCCGCGCGAAGAGCCGCCGGCCGATCACCGAGACCTGCATAGGTTAACCCGAGATACATGAAGAGTTCGGGCGTATCCGGCTGCGCCTTCAGCAGAATTTCCATTGCATCGCGCGCGGCTTCGTATTCAGCGCGAGCCGCGGCGGCATCACCGGCGAGCTGGTAAGACCACGCGAGCAGATACCGGTATTCGCCCACGTGGTATCCGATCGTCGGAGCCGGATTCGCGACCGCCGCGCGCAACATTTTGATCGCCGCGTCGTAATCGCGCCGAATCAACGCGAGGCGAACCTGCGCCTCCAGGACGTAGTAGAACTCCGGCGTCGGTAGGGCGCCGCGCAGCGCCTCCTGCGCCGCTTCCGATCGTAAATTTCCGCCCAGAGATGGCCGTCATTACGCGCATTGATCAGCTGCACATTGACGCGCACTTGTTCGCCGGATTTCTGCACGCAGCCTTCTAGAACATTGGTCACGCCGAGCTGCCTTGCGATTTCCGGAAGATTCTCGGGCACGCTTTTGTAATGCTGCGTCGATGTGCGGAGATCACTTTCAGGTCCGCGATCTTTGACAACCGCGTCAGGATTTCGTCCTGAATTCCGTCCGCGAAATACGCGTTCGCCTTATCTTCGCTGCGATTTTCAAACGGCAGCACCGCGATGGATTTCTCGTTCGTAGGCGCCGCGGCCGACGCCGCAGTCGCGTTCGCCTTGCCGGGCTTGCGCAGCCACCAATAGCTGCCAAGCGCGAGGCAGGCGATCACCAGTCCCGATGCTCCGAGCAGCCAACCGCGGCGACGATTCGCATGTGATTGCACCGCCATCGTTTTCTCTAATCCGCTCGGCGTGACGTCGAACGCCCACGCGAGGACCAGCGCGATCGGGAAGCCGATCGCGAGCAGAACGATCAGGACCGGCAGGACAAATTCCGGAGCATGGAAAGCGGGCAGCACAGTGGCGGCGACCTGCGTAGCCAACCAGGCGGCGATTGCGTAGCCAAGCGCCACGCGGTAGACGCGCCGGTTCTTCATTTCCTGGAAGAAAGAGCTCATGCCATGAGAAGTGGCTCATCTTCTAGCGACAGCAGAACAGGAGCGACAGCGATTTCGCTTCGTGGGCGGCTCAACCGCGTTGCGAATCCGCAGCCGCCGGCTCCTCTCACTGCGCTCGCACGAACTCGATCTGCGAACCGTTCGGCTGCTTCCAAATCATGCGGTCGCCTTTGAATTCGACTTCGTGCACGAACGTCGCGATCCGCGTTTGGATCTTGATCCGGTTGCCGTCGCCAAAACTATAACGGCCCGGTTCTGCGCCGACGGAAACATTCCCGTTCGGCGAAAATTCCCACACCATCGTATTGGCCGGATCGGTGGACTTCCATCGGCCCGCGATCTGTCTTGCAGGCCCGCCGCATCCCATGAGTATCACGGCGCACGCGATCGCACTGGCTCGTCCGAGAATCTGAAACAGCGATCGCATCTGCACGACTTAAACGCGCCTACGCGTTGCGCGCCAGACCAAACCGAAGCGCGCGCCGCGCGCTCTTCAGCCCGTGACTTTCTCGACTAATCCCTTGATCCTACCGGTCACGCCACGCGATTTCTCGCGCTCATTTTTCTCCTGCGACGCCTTGGTCGGCGCTTTCTTCGCCTTCAAATTGATCACGGATTTTGCGAGCTTCGTCAGCTTTAAATCAGTGGCTTCTTCTTCGCGCAAGGTGGTGTCGAGGACCTTCGCGCCTTTCTTGTCGCCGAGTAATTCCGCGTAGGTGCGAGCACAGCCGTAGCCCGCCATCTCATAATGCTCGACGCGTTGCGCCGCCGCGATCAAACCCGCATCGCGCACTTCGTCCTCAGCGTCTTCATTGATCATTTCGTCGCCTTCTTTGAGCACGCCTTCCATGCCCTGGCACTTTGGCCCGCGCGTCGATTCGTCGTGGCCCGCGAGCAAATCCTCGAGACGCTTGGCCTGCCGTTTTGTCTGCTCGAGGTGCTGATTAAAGGCCGCCGCTAATTGGCGGTTCGTGGCCGCTTTCACCATTTTCGGAAGCGCTTTGATGATTTGTTTCTCGGCGCTGTAAAGGTCCTTCAATTCAAGAAGGTAAAGGTCTTTGAGAGTTTCCAATTCCATACCGTGTGAATCGCGTGTGCCGCGCGGCGCGGCCCTTTCGGCGCAGATGTTAAGCGGGTAGCACGAACGAAACGATCGCGTCCGCTGCGCGATGGTTTGTCCAGAAGCGCTCGCCGTCATGCGTCAGGGATCGGCAGGCGAACGGCACCGCCGCGACGTCTTGAAACGGCGCTGCCTCTCTCCGCGGATCGCACCGCGCGATACGCCACGATTCGCCATCCTCCTCTGTCCCGCGCAGCACGTAAAGCGCACCATCGACAAACGCGTGCCCGCAGATTTCTGCGCCCACATCGATGACGCGCAGAATCTCCCCGGTGCAGCCGAGCTGCAGGACGCGATGTTTGTACCACTGGCTGAGATAGAGATGTTCCCCGTCGTAGCTCAAGTACGAGCCCGTCAGTTCCGGGCACGCGATGCGTCCGTTTGGAGAAAACCCTGCGCTCGAATCGAAGCGATGAATGTAACGGTCATCGTCGGCGCCTTCGCCGATGGTGAAACGAAGCGAATCGCCCACCGCGACGGCCGCCCATGGAACCCCGGGCGCATCGATTTCCTTTGTCACCTTCCACGCCGTCGGCTCGATCGCGTAGACGCGGCGAAGATCGCGCGAGCCCATCCACAAAGTTCCGTCGTGCCAGGCCAACGCCTGCGGTGCGGGAGCAGGCGAGGGGAGCCGGCGCGATTCCGTGACGGTCGGCAATGACAAGGTCATTCGTGATCTAGTTCTCCAAACCGCCGCGGCCGCATCCCATCGCGACCGATGACGGTCGGATCAAAACTCCAACTCGAGGTCGTCCTCGCAGAAATCGAATTTCTTCGCTTCGGATTCTTCGCCGTCAGCAAACACCGCTTTGAAAAACCAATGGCAGCCTTTTTCATTCGTTTTCTTGTCCCAGTTTAGCGTCGCCGTCTCGCCCGCGCCGATGCCTTTTCCGATATCGAACGAGCCGAAATCTTTTCCGTCTTCGGACGCGAGCAGCTTGGTGATTTTGTCCTTCGTCGTGTTATGGACTTTGAACGAATATTGATCCGCCGCGCGGGCCGACCGGAAGGGGATAATAAGGAAGCTCAGGGCGAGCGTGAGGATCGCGGTGATTTTCAAAAGTTGTTTCATGGCGAGGACGAAACGCGACCACGTCGTCCCGCGCAAGCGACAATTCTCGCTGCGCCACAATTCCGTCAGCGCGTCTCTGCGCGGAACCATTTCAGTGCGCTCTGCAGGTCGGCCCGGTTCAGCTCATGCCCGCCGCGAAATCGGCTCAAATGAACTTTTGAGAAACCGCCGCGCCGCAGCGAAGCGGCGACCTCTTCTTCGAGCGGCGGTGGTGCGATGCGATCGTCGATCCCGCTGCTGATCCAGATTGGCACCGCGCGAAACTCTGGCGGTGCCGGATTGGATTGCAGCGCGGCGGGCATGCGGTCATCGTTTATTCCGCCGAGGAAAAGGCCACGAATGTTCGCGGAGTGCGTCTGCGCCATGATCGCTCCGAGCCATTCGGTGCATTTCGCGCCGCCTGAGAATCCCCCGAGCACGACCGGCCATTTTGCCGATTGGGGCCAGTCTCGATGCACGAGCTGAAGCCCGGCTATGAGCAGAGCGAGTCGCCAGGCGACAGAATCCTGCCGCGGCCGGATCGTCGCATCCGTGGCCAGCACTACCCAGCCCTCCGCAGCGGCGGCCGCACCATAGTACGGTGCGTCGGTCGGACTGGTGTGCCCATGATCGGTCGTGGCCGTGACGATGAGAAGCGGCCAGACTTTTCGCGAATCGAAGTTCGGCGGCAAGAGCAACAACAGCCGACCGGTCGTGGGTCGCGGGTTTCCCTCCCGCGCAGCGTAATCCTGATAATACTGCGGAACTGGAAATCGCACGTCGAGCCTCCGCGCATCGTTGCGCCCTGCGGATAGAATCGCGGCGTCGCATCCTGTCGCGCACGCCATCGCGACGGCGATGATCAGCAAAGTCTTCGACGCCACGCACGAGTTTCGCGAAGTCGGCAATCCATCGCAACGCTTTTGAGTTTCCGCCGCGCGGCCGGCGCGCACAATTTTTTCCAGAAACGCTGGTAGCGCGACACCGCTTTTGTCAGCATCTTAGCGAGTGAACCCGACCTCTTCGGCATCTGGCGCGGCCCTCGAACCTCCCGCGCCGGGCGTCAACCTCGGCACCGAGCGCGCTGACCTGCGGCCCGAGAACATCAACGACGCGGTCATCCGACTCGCAGGGAATTCGCAGGACGGCATCCAGACTGCGGGCGCCTTCCTCGCCCGGCTCGCCGGCCGCAGCGATCAGGATGTCATGACCTACATGACGATTCCCGCCACAATTTCGGGCGGGCCGTCGATCTTTCAGGTGCGCATCGGCACAGGCGAAGTGCTTTCCGCGGGCGATGAAGCCGACTTCCTCGTCGCGTTTTATCAGCACAGCTATCAGGACCATCTCAGCTTCCTGAAAGAAGGCGGCGTGCTCCTTTACGACTCCGACAACGTCGAGCCCGATGTCGACGACAAGCGTTTCGTTTACCTCGGTGTTCCGATCACCGGCCTCACGGTCGAAGCGCTCGGCGGGACTGCGAAGGACAAGGGCAAGAACATGTTCGTGCTCGGGTTGATCACGAAGATCTTCCACCTCGATGTCGACAAGCTGAAGCGGATCATCGGCGAGAAATTCGCCGGTAAAGACGAAAGCATCCTGAACACCGCGCTGATGGGATTCCAGGCCGGCTACAATTACCCGGTCGGCAATTTTATTTCGACAGTTTACAAATTCGAAGTTGTCTCGAGGAAGGCGGGCGCGCGCGACCAGATCACGATGGATGGCAACCAGGCGCTCGCCTACGGATTGCTTGCCGGCGGCGTCCGCTATGGCGCTGGCTACCCCATCACGCCCTGGTCCTCCGTCATGGAAATCCTGCGCCGTGAGCTGCCGAAATATGGCGGGCTCTTCGTGCAATCGGAAGACGAACTGGCGGCGGTCTCCACCGCGCTCGGCTTCTCGTTAGCCGGCTATCTCCCGGTGACTGGCAGCGCCGGCCCGGGAATCTCGCTGAAGACCGAGGCGATCGGCTGGGCTTCGATGGCCGAGATGCCGATTATTATCATCAACGTGCAGCGTGGCGGCCCGAGCACCGGCCTTCCGACC
>JALYZW010000112.1 GCA_030945725.1 Verrucomicrobiota bacterium
ACCTCATTCAACTCCTCCTGCCGCTGCACGATAATGAGCGGAAGGAATTTTCCGCGGACGAATACACCGCGGTCCGCTCGCAATTAACCGAGCGTTTCGGCGGCCTCACGGTTTACACCCGCGCGCCGGCGGTTGGTTTATGGAAACCGAACGGGAACGAAGCGAGCAAGGACGATATCGTGATTTTCGAAGTGATGGCCGGCGAGTTGGACGTCGATTGGTGGCACAGTTATAAGCACGAACTCGAAGCCCGGTTCCGTCAGCAGATGCTTGTCATCCGCGCGCAGGAAACGCGGATGCTTTAGTGCCTGCGTCGGAGCGAGCGCAGTCGATCAAAGCTTCGCGAACGATTCGTCCAGGACGTCGATGACGAAGTCCGCGTCGGCTTCGTTGATGCACATCGGCGGCGCGAAACGGACGGTGTGACCCTGCAGTCCGCCTTTCCCGAGCAGCACTCCCATCTCGCGCGCGGTCTCCAGAATTTGCGCGCACTCGGCTTTCGCCGGCTCTTTCGTTTGGCGATCTTTCACCAGCTCGAGACCGAGCATCAGGCCCTTGCCGCGCACGTCGCCGATGATGTCGTGCTTGGCTTTCAGCCGCCCGAGTCCGCTCAAAATGCGGCTCCCGAGCGCAAGCGAATTGGCCTGTAGATTCTCGCGTTCAATCACTTCGAGAACCGCCTTCCCCTGGGCGCAAACAACCGGGTTCCCGCCAAAGGTGTTAAAGTGAATGCGCTTCGAAAGCGTCGTCGCGATCTCCGCGGTGGTGACGACCGCCGCAAGGGGGCAACCGTTGCCAATCCCTTTCGCCATCGTCACGATATCGGGCAGGACTCCCTGCGTCTCAAAACCCCAGAAGTGACTGCCCGTCCGTCCGAAACCCGCCTGCACTTCATCGGCGATACAGACGCCACCGGCCGCGCGGACGTGCTCGTAGGCGTGTTTCAGGTATCCATCCGGAAAAACAACAACGCCGCCCACGCCTTGAATCGATTCCGCGATGAACCCGGCCACCTGCCCGGAAGTCCCATAATCGATCAAGCCTTTCACATCCGCCGCATATTTCTGGCCGGCTTCCGCGTCATCGCGAGGATATGGCCCGCGATAAGGATCCGGCGTCATGGCGTGATGCACGCCGAAGCTGTGCGGCACATTGAATTTCCAGGTGTTATGCGACGTTAGGCCCATCGTCGACGGGCTCCCGCCGTGATACGAATTACGCAGCGCGATGACATCGTAATTTCCCGTGTAAGCGCGCGCCATCGTGAGCGCGAGGTCGTTGGCTTCCGAGCCCGAATTGACGAAATAGCAGACCTTCAGATTCCCGGGCATCTTCGCGGCCAGCTTTTCTGCGTAGCTCGTGATGTTCGGGTGCAAATAAATCGTCGTGGAGTGCTGGAGGATTTCATTCTGCGCGTTGGCCGCCGCGACGACGTGCGGATGACAATGGCCGACGCTGATCGTCACGATGCCACCGAGCGCGTCGAGATAGCGGCGGCCGGTGTCGTCGAAACAATACTGACCGCGGCCCTCGACGATCATGAGCGGCGCTTTGTAGTAGAGAAAAATCCCAGGACTGAGGAACTCCTTTCGCGCGCGGAGAACCTCTTCGGCCGATGGGCCGTGGTAAGGACGCGGTTGATGATCGAACGGAGGGAGGCTGGGTTTATTCATGACGGTAAAATGGGCGCTCGACCGGGCGCGAGGCGACGCAAGGCCAGATAGATTGTGAAGGCGAGCGCGAAACCAACGAACCACGCGTAGTCGTACAAGGCGACCAAAAAGGGCGGCACGCTGCTGGAGTCGACAAGTTTCACGTGGACGAGAAAGCCGGGAAGATTCGGCAGGATCGCGACGGCCAATGCGACCAGCGCGACGACACTGACGCCGTTTGTAAAACGATACTGCCCGTCCTCGTCATAGAGCGCGGCGACGTCCAATTCCCGGCGCCGGATGACGAAATAATCGGCGATCATGATTCCGCCGATCGGCCCGAGCAGCGCGCTGTAGCCGACCAGCCAGGTAAAGATGTAGCCGGACGGATCGGCCACCAGTTTCCACGGCATGATCACGATGCCGATAATGCCGGTGATTAATCCGCCGAGGCGAAACGAGATCCGGCGCGGCGCGAGATTGGCGAAATCGTTCGCCGGACTCACGACATTCGCGGCAATGTTCGTCGCGAGCGTCGCAATGCAGAGCGCGAGCATGGCGACAATCAGGACCGCCGGGTTCTTGAAATGCGTGAGAACGTCGACCGGGTCCCAGATCGTTTTGCCGTAAATAATGGTGGTGGCGGAGGTCACCGCGACGCCGATAAAGGAGTAAAGCGCCATCGTCAGCGGGAGCCCCAGCGCCTGCCCCACGATTTGGTCGCGCTGCGTTCGGGCGTAACGCGAGAAGTCGGGAATGTTCAGCGAAAGCGTGGCCCAGAATCCGACCATGCCGGTCAGAGCAGGCACGAAAAACGCGAAGAACCGGCCGGCTTTCGGCTGCCCGGGATCGAAGGCGGACGGCTGCGCCAGCATCGGTCCGAAGCCGCCCGCGCCGCGGTACGCCCATGCGAGCAACGCGAGCCCGAGCAAGATCAGGAGCGGCGCTTTGAGGTTGAGCAAAAAGCGGATCGACTCGATGCCTTTGTAAACGACGAGCATATTGATGCCCCAAAAAAACAGGAAACAGAGAAACTCGGGCAGCGTGATCCCGAGCAG
>JALYZW010000159.1 GCA_030945725.1 Verrucomicrobiota bacterium
CATTCGCTAAGGTTCCCTGCGAGCCGCCTGCCTGGTGTCCGCCGTTACCGCTCAGACCCCCGCCACCGCCGCCCGCGCCACCTGCGCCTCCGATGGCGTTGCCGCCAATCGCGGAGTTCGCTTCAAAGGTGCTATTCACGATGGTTAGCTCACCGCCTTTCAGGTAGATCGCGCCGCCCGCTCCCATGCCGCCGCCCCCGCCGTCCGTGCCGCTTCCACCTTTCACGCTGAAGTTTTTAAGGTAGGCGCTGTTCAACGTCAGCTCGCCGGTGCCGAAAACGACGCGACCCGGATCGATCTCACTCAGATCAACCGTCGCATTCCCAACCGCGAACGCGCGCAGGTTCGATCCGCTTCCGAGGCCGACGATCGTCGCGCCATTTGCCTCGATCACGATATTCGAAAAAATCAGCGGCGCCCCCGTAGGACCGAGCGGATTGGCGGGATCGACCGCTGGGGCAGTCATTTGATAGGTCGCGCCGGATTGTAAGATGATCGTATCGTTGCCGTTCCCTTTGTTGCAGCCGGTCACGATGAACTGCGTCGGGCTAGGCGGGTAGGGAGCTACGTTGTCGTCGTAATTTGCCGAGTAGATCGCCTCTTGCAGAGAGCAGGTACCATCCACCCCGGCGGCCTGAACGCCCTGTCGCGTAGTCGTGACGACGATCGTTGCCCCATCCGCAAGACGCGACGCGCAAAGCAGCAGACCGACGAGTAACAACCTCCTCAAAAGTGACCTTCCATTCGCTTGCCTGAGCATCTTGTATCGATTCGTGCGCCGGCAGACAAGCAATGTCTCAGAGAACCAAGGCAAACCATTTACTAACGAGGGACGTTTTCTTCAGTGCGTGATCGCGCAACCGGCGATAAACAAGGTAACGCGTAAAAGTGTTTTTTGTTGCAAAAGCAACAGCTGCAAATGCCAGAGCAACATGCCGCGGACGTTGCGACACCTGCTCGCGCGCGCTCGGAACGAACCGCTGCCTCCTACAAATACCTAACGAACCGGCACGCCGTAGAATTCTCTGAGACGCCTGCGCACCGCGAAGAAAGTTCGACGCACCGTCATACTATCGCGACGCTGACGTTATTCGAGTTACGGCGCCAGGGTTCCGGTGAGCCGGTGCCTGCGTTACAAACGTAGTGCCAGCAAACAGGATAGGATCCCTTCGGGCTTGCGGCAGTCTGTGCCGGCACGCGTATTTCTTCGGTCTCGGCGGCTAGTGCCCGTGCCCGTGCTTTTCCCCTCGGCCGCCCTTGACCGGCTTTGCGAACGAGCGCCGGCTTTCACCTCCCCGGGATGGTCCGCGCATCTTCGCGCCGCGGCCTCCGCTTGCGCCAATCTGCGGAGCAATGGACGGATTTGGCGGGCGGTTTGGCGGCATTTGCGCCGGCGAGGCATTTGCGCTCGCGCGGGCCAATTGCAGCGAGATCGGCATATCAGGACTGACGTCCAAATTCTCGCTCGCGCGCTTCGATTGAGCATGCAGTGCTTCCGCCGTGTCACGCGAACCGTTCGCGAGATGGTAGATGATCTGCGGCTTGCTGTGCTCCGCCCGCCGCGAAGATTCGTCGGCGTCCTCGGACGGCGGAGGGGGCTCGCCTAGTGCTCCTGACCGACATGCAACCAAACACGCCACTGCGAACGCACCTATATAGCTGCGGCGCAGGAGATAAAGCGTTTTCACGATTGAGCCGGGGAAATCGGCGCAATTTCACGCACCGAACATTTATATAACGACAAATGTCGCTGTTAGGCAAGCGTTATCGGCCCCTCTGCGGCGCCACCAATTCGCTGCCGGGACCAACCGGCGACGGATAAATCTTGGTTCGCCGAATGCAGCTGCGGCATCACGGGCAACGCCCCGCCGACAGACGATATCACCGAATCTCCACTTCAACCCGGAGCCACTGGTTAACCATGTAGGTCCCGTATCCAGTGGCGCGCTGCGCGGGCTGGGTGCGGCCTTCAGCGTCACTCGCACGCGCGATCAAAGTGCATCTGTCAGGTAGCGCGGGCACATTCCAATCGAACTCCCATAAGCGCCACGCATTGCGGACGGCACTACCGAGCAGCCGCGGCGATTGCCACTTTTTTCCGCCATCGATACTGAGCTCGATCTTCTCCAAACCAGCTTCGCCGGCCCACGCAGCGCCATGCACGCGATAAGCGGTTCCGCGCGCAATGACTTCGCCAACGACCGGTTGGGCGATCTGCGCTTTTACGCGCATTTCCTGGAGGGGAACAAGAGTCGGCGAACCGGCATTCTCTTCCCAGTAGGTGTAGTCAATCGTTTGATAGTAACCGGCAAACGCTCTCTCCGTCACCACGATCCGCGTGAGCCATTTTACCGCCGCCATCCCGAACCAACCCGGCACGACGGCGCGCAATGGAAACCCATGCGATGGACTCAGCGGCTCGCCGTTCATCGCGAACGCCAGCAGGACATCGTTCCGCGCTTTCTCGATCGGCAGGCTGCGCGCATAGTGAATCTCGCCTGGCGGACGTGGCGCTTCTTTGATCTCGCCTTTGTCGGCGCCTTCCAACACTACTTCCGTGGCGCCAGCAGGCACGCCCGCGCGTTCGAGTACATCGCTCAGGAGCACGCCCGTCCACGACGCATTTCCGACTGCGCCCAGATCCCACGCCACCCCTTTGACCTTCGGCTCCAGGAATGACCGGCCGTTCCCGGCGCATTCCATGGTCGCCATCATTGTCTGGTCCGGCAGCGCCCGCAGCTCTTTCAGGCCTAACGACAGGCGATTCGCGACCGCGCCTTCAACCGTGAGCCGCCAGGAGTCCGGATCGATGGCCGGAATCGGAAAATGGCAGCGGACGTAAAACTGCTCGTTAGGCGTAACGAATGAATCGAGCGCCGAAAACGGCATCTCGAGATTGAGCGGTCCTTCCCCGCGACGGATTAAGCCCGATGCGTCCGCCCGCTTTGAAAATGACGAATCCATTTCGGCGAAGGTGCTGTCGGGCTCGGTGTGACCGACCCGTGATACTATGCGGTCTCGGCGAGCGCCGGCCTTCTGATCGAGAGCTCGCCCCTATTTCGAAGCCTTCTTGCTGGCGCTCTTCTTTGCTGCCGCGAGGCGCTCGGTTTTTTTTCTCCGCGCAGCTCGCTTCTTCACGTTATCTCTGCCTTGGCTGTTTCCCATAAGGACGCACTCTCGCTCCTTTGCGGCTACTCCCCAAGAGGTTTCGGAGCCGCCTCCGTGAAGGCCGCGAGCCCGATGAGCATCGACGCACCGTCAAAGCACGGATATAAAAGATCATGGACTTAAAACTAAGGTTGGGCGTGAAAGGCGGAAACCCTCTTCGTTTTCATCTTCCCCATCGTCATCTCGCCGCGGTCTTCGGAAACGACTGGTTTGCCTTGAAGGCGGAGGCTTTCGCGCGCTTTTTCGGGACCCCCGTCTTCCTCATCACGCAGACCCTATTTGTTGCGACGTGGATCCTTCTCAACGCCGTCGGGGTAACTCATTTCGATCTCTATCCCTTTATCCTCCTGAATCTCGCGTTCAGCACGCAGGCAGCCTACGCCGCTCCCCTCATTCTGCTCGCGCAGACGCGACAGGCGGATCGCGACAAAGCGCATGCGGACGCCGACGCCGAGCACCGTGAAGCAATCGCGGCGGCGAGCGAGCAACGCGAAACGTTCGCAGCGGAGCAGACCTCGACGCTACTCGATCTACTTCGACAGAACACTGCCTTGACCGAACTAACCTCGCAGCTCAGTCAACGGATCGAGACACTCACCGCCGAGTTGCACGGTCAACTGTGCAAGGTCTCGAGATAGCCACCGTGCATTCTACCCGGGACCGACCTCGCTGAGTGATGCATTCTCTTCCACCGCTCTAAGGAACGAAGGGATGCCTTGAGTCGGGTCGCGAGCAATGAAAGGCTAAAGCCGAAGACAAGATCGCTGAATGCTTCCAGCCGATTGGTAAAGCGATCAAGAGGCCGGGTGCGGTTGCCCTCTTTTCCTGCGATGAAGGAAGTCACTCGGTTGTTCACTGCCTTTTCGGTTGGGTGGCATCAGTGAACGCCTCTGCTTCCTCTGAATTAACC
>JALYZW010000186.1 GCA_030945725.1 Verrucomicrobiota bacterium
GCCCCGGCCGCATTCGATGAGGCGACGGTAAAAGCCTTGGAGGAGCGGGTTATTCGCGCCGCACCAGCGGCAGGCGCACCGGTCGAAGTCGTCAGCCGCGAGACAAATCCAGTCATTCTTGGACAAAACCAAAGTTACGGCTTCGTCATCGGCTACAGCGCGCTCGGGAAGGTGTTTCGCCGCAGTGTTGTTTTCGTGAATACTCCGGATACCCAGCTGGTCTTCCACCTCAGTGCGCCGAAAGCCGAATTCGACGGCCTCAACCAAAGCTTTCGCCGTAGCATTGGCACCTGGCAGCGGGTTGACCCCCCGGGCGCGACAGTTACGGCCGCTAACACACCGCAGTCCGCGATGGGCGCGGCTAACTAAAGTCGCGGCCGCGGGTTGTGGTTGTTCGGGTGCGCCGTAGCTGTGCCATCACCCGCAGGACGACATCAATCCCGCGCTTGAGGTCTGAATCGCTGCTGAAATGTCCGAACGAAAACCGGATACTCCCCCGCATCTGTTGTTCATCCGCCTCCATCGCGCGGAGCACGTGGGACAGCTCAGGCGAACCGCTCCGGCAGGCGGACCCGGCCGAGCAACACAGGCCTTGTTGATCGAAAAGAATCAGCGCGGCAGTCGCCTCCACGCCGCGGAATGAAATGCTGGAGGTGTTTGGAAGACGGTTCATCGGATCGCCGTTGATGACCGCGTTCGGCACAGCTGCCAGGATCGCGCGCTCAAAATCATCGCGCATCTTGCGCACGCGATCGTCTTGAATCGACAGCTCCACCGCCGCACGTTCTGCCGCTTTTCCAAAGCCAACGATCGACGCGACATTTTCAGTCCCAGCCCGGCGAGTGTTTTCCTGTTCGCCTCCGAATGAGGAGGGCCGGAACGCGACGCGTCGATTGACGTAGAGCGCGCCGACGCCTTTTGGCCCGTGGATCTTGTGCGCGGAGAGGGAGAGGTAGCTGACGGGAGCGCCGCCGACGTCGATCGGGATTTTGCCCGCGGCTTGGATCGCGTCGGTATGAAACAGCACGCGCTTTTCCCGCGCGAGATGCGCGATTTCGGGAATTGGGAACAGGACGCCGGTCTCATTATTGGCCCACATCACGGAGACGATGGCGGTATCGGATCGGATGGCGTGAGCGATTTCGCCGAGGTCGATGCGGCCTTGCTCGTCAACCGCAACGACGCTGACTTCGTATCCCGTTCGCGCGAGGTGCTCGCACTGACGGCGGGTGGCGCTGTGCTCGACTGCCGTCGTCACAATGTGCCGCCGCTGCGGGTCGAGCTGCAGCGCGGAATTTAAAGCGGTGTTATTCGCTTCCGTGCCGCCGCTGGTGAAAGTGATCTCTGACGCGATGCAACCGATCAGTGCCGCGACGCGTTCGCGGGCAAGCTCGACGGCGTCGCGCACCTGCGCTCCGAAACCGTAGGGGCTCGATGGATTGCCGTAATACTTCGTCAGGAACGGCGTCATCTCCTCGACGACGGCCGGGTCGAGCTGCGTCGTGGCATTGTTATCGAGATAGATGATCTGATCCGGCTCGATCATGGTCCGAAGGTAAAGCCGCGCAACGGCGGCGCAAAATTACTCCGGCGGGCGGGGCGCGTTACCGGGATGCAGCGGCTCGCGATGCGTGTAACGAAAGTAGATGTTCCGCAGGTAAATCGGCAGCGGCAGCAGGCTCTGCAACACGCCCACCGAGTCGTGCCGATAGATCGCAAAATAGCTCAGCGTCAAAAACGAACCAAGCGCGCTGCATTCCCAAAACCCGACTGGGATCACGCTCTTCTTCGCGCGCTCCGAAGCAATCCACTGAATGATGAAGCGCACGCCAAAGATCAGGCTGCCGCTCAGGCCGACGACCTTCCACGGATGCAGCGCGATCCCGAAGACCTTCGTTTCGGCAAGAAATTGGAGGCTGTGCATACTGCGAAACGTCTTCCAGCGCCCGAAGGCTGAACAGCTTTTTCATCGGCCGACGGCCTGCACGTCCGTTAGACCTCCGGGGATTTTCCTCTAAGCTGCCGCGATGAAATCCATCTGGGAGATCGCTAATCCGCAACTGCGCGATCTGGCGGTTTACCAACCGGGAAAGCCGATCGAAGAGACCGCACGTGAGCTCGGCGTCGATGCTCAGCGCATCATCAAGCTCGCCTCAAACGAGAACCCACTTGGCCCTTCGCCGAAAGCTGTGGCCGCGATGCGCGCCGCGCTCGCTTCCGCGCAGCTTTATCCTGATGGAGGCGGATTCTACCTGCGCGAAGCGCTCGGCGCGGCGCTCGGATTTCAGCGCGAGCAGATCATTCTCGGCAGCGGTTCGAACGAGATCATCGAATTTCTCGGTCACGCTTTTCTCGACCGCGGTGACGAGATCGTCACTTCGCAGCATGCTTTCATTGCCTACAGACTGGCGGCCGCCGTTTTCGGCGCGAAGACGGTGGAGACGCCGGCTCCAGATCTTCGGCACCACCTCGACACTATGCTCGAGGCGGTAACACCGCGGACCCGTCTGATTTTCATCGCCAACCCAAACAACCCGACCGGGACGTTGCTCACGCAGGTGGAGATCGACGCGTTCATGCAGCGCGTGCCGGAACAAATCGTCGTTTGTTTCGATGAAGCTTATTTTGAGTACGTCGACCAGCCGCCCGACACCTTGAAGTTCGTGCGCGAAGGACGAAACGTGATCGTTCTCCGCACGTTCTCGAAGATCCAGGGCCTCGCGAACCTCCGGATTGGCTACGGCGTTGCGCCGTCCGAATTGATTCAGGTCCTGCAGAAAACGCGACAGCCGTTCAATGTCAGCGGCATCGCCCAGGCCGGCGCGCTCGCGGGATTGGCCGACTCCGAACACCGGCGCGAAACTAAACGCGTGACCGATGAAGGCCGCGCGTATTTGGAGGCGCAGTTTGCCGATCTCGGACTCGGCTTCGTGCCGAGCGCGGGAAATTTCGTGCTGGTGAAAGTCGGCGATGGAAACGCGATCTTCAAAGCGCTGCTTGAACGCCGAATCATCGTGCGCGCTCTGAAAGGCTACGATCTCGCGGAATGGGTGCGCATCTCGATCGGGACGATGGATCAGAACCGCGCATGCATCGCCGGCCTCCGCGAAGTGATGAATAGTCGCGGCGGTCTATGACCGTCGACGATGCGCGAACCAGCGCCCGCTACGGTCAGCTACCGGAAACAATCGCGGCCATCTCCACCGCCGCCGGAGAAGGCGCGATCGCGGTGGTCAGAATGTCGGGGGCGGACGCCATTGCTGTCGCGGATGCGATCTTTCGCGGCACCGAAAAACCTTCCGTTTTTCCGTCGCAGACACAGCGCCTGGGTGAAGTGGTCGACGGAGCACGCTTCGTCGACCAGGTCATGCTTGCGGTGCATCGGGCGCCGGCAAGTTATACCGGCGAGGACGTGGTCGAAATCAGTTGTCACGGAGGGACTCTGGTGACCGCACGCGTGTTGGACGCGTGCCTTCGCGCCGGCGCGCGCGCGGCCAGACCCGGTGAATTTACCGAGCGCGCGTACCTGAATGGCAAGATGGATCTAACGCAGGCTGAAGCCGTCATCGACGTTATCCGCGCGCGCACCGACCTCGCGCTTCGCGCTGCACACGAACAACTCGAAGGCCGGCTCGGTTCCGAAGTGCGACGGCTTCGCGAAGAGCTGATCGCGTTGATCGCGCAGGTCGAAGCCTCGATCGATTTTCCCGACGAAGGCATCTCTCCGGATGAAGATGCGACGCTGCAGCAGCGGTTGGACGCGATCCGCGGCCGCACCGCCGAGCTGCTCGCGACCGCCGAGCACGGACGCATTCTGCGCGAGGGAGTTCGCGTCGTGATTTACGGCGCGACCAACGCGGGCAAATCCAGTTTGCTGAACCGGCTGCTAAAATTCGAGCGCGCCATCGTGAGCGAAATTCCGGGAACGACGCGCGATACGATCGAAGAAGTGATCAACGTTCGCGGCGTTCCGGTGCGGCTGCTCGACACCGCTGGTGTGCGCGATTCCTCCGAACCCTTGGAACGAGCCGGGATCGAACGCACGAAAGGCGCGCTCGCGAATGCGGATATCGTGTTTCACGTTGCTGATCGGCACGAGCCGAAGCCGGCGGATTTCGACGAAATGCCACCCGAGTCGCCAAGATTAGTGCTGTTGAACAAGGCGGACCTGCCGGAACATCCCGACTGGAACGTCTGCGCCGACGCCCTCCGCATTTCCTGCCTGCAGCCCGATGGACTGCGCGGCCTCGAGGATCGCCTGCTCGGGCTGATCGGCGAGAAACAGGTGCGACCCGAGAGCGGCGTCGCGATTAATCTTCGTCACGCCGAATGCCTGCGCCGCGCCGCGGAAGCGCTCGATCGAGCGAGGGAGACAATGGAACGGCGGGTCGGGGCCGAATATGCGGCGGTCGATTTACAATCCGCTCTGCGCGCGGTCAGCGAGGTGCTTGGGTCGAATGACGACGAAGCGATTCTGGATTCGGTCTTCGCGCAGTTCTGTATCGGCAAATGACCGGCGCGGACGCATACGAACGACTCGTTAGGCCAACTCTGTTTTCGATCGATCCGGAGCGGGCACATGACCTCGCGATCCGGACCCTGTGCGCACTTTCGCGATCGCGGGCCGCATTGCGCCCGCTGGCTGCGTTTCAGCCGCGCGCGAAGCCGATTGAGTTGTTCGGCCTCACTTTTCGTAACGTCGTCGGGCTCGCGGCCGGCTTCGACAAGAACGGCGTGGCGCTCCCGGCCTGGGAGGCGCTCGGCTTCGGATTCGTCGAGATCGGGACGGTCACCGCAAAAGCGCAGCCGGGAAATCCGAAGCCGCGGATCTTTCGTGTTCCCGAGCAGCAAGCGCTGATTAACCGGCTGGGCTTTAACAACGACGGCGCAGACATGGTCGCGACGCGCTTGCGTAGATTGCGCGAGGGCGACCGGTGGCCCGGAATTCCGGTCGGGATCAACATCGGAAAATCGAAGGGGACAGCTCTCGAAGCAGCGACGGAAGACTACCTTTATTCGTTTCGCCGACTCGGGGAATTTGCGGATTATGTGGTGCTCAATGTCAGTTCGCCGAATACGCCCGGCCTGCGCTCGCTGCAGGGAGAAGCGCCGCTCGCCGAGCTCTTGGGCGTGATCCAGGACGCGAACGGCGCACTCCGCAAACCGCTCTTGGTGAAGATCGCGCCGGACATTTCGGCTGCGCAACTCGAGGGGCTTCTCGCGGTTTGCGAAGCCAATGGCGTCGCGGGATTGATCGCCACGAACACCACTCTGGATCACAGCTCGGTCGCGCCGGCGCGCGATCAATCCGGAGGCCTGAGCGGCGTGCCGTTGCGCGAGAAATCGACCGATTTGATTCGCGGGATCACGGCCCGCTCCTCGCTGCCTGTCATCGGCGTTGGCGGCGTTGCCGATCGCGAGAGTGCGCGCGAAAAACTGGCTGCTGGCGCGCGGTTACTACAAGTCTACACGGGATTTATTTACCGGGGGCCTGCGTTGCTGCGAGAGATCGCCGAAGGGATCTCGAAGACGTCATCCTGAGCCGCACAGACGGCGAAGGATCTCGCAAAAGCACGACGACTTCCGCAAGCGCAAGGGCAGCAACGAAGCCATCGGGTGATTGCGGTCGCGCCACAACGCGAGCACGCCACCTAAATCGGCGAGGTCCTTCGCCGTCTTCGCGGCTCAGGATGA
>JALYZW010000197.1 GCA_030945725.1 Verrucomicrobiota bacterium
CTCAACAACCGGTAAGCCGGTCCTATCGGGCCGGCGACTTCGGTGATCTGCCAAGCTTTCGGCACTTCGAACTGAAGGCCCGCTCCGGGGATCTTCTGCACCATGTTCGTTTGCGCGGTGACCGGAGGTTTTTCGGATGGCGCGACCGGCTTTCCCTCGGGCTTCGCCACCGGCTTCGCTTCTTTTTCTGCGGGAGTAACGGCCCGCGACTCTTCCGGTGTCGGACTAGCGCTAGTCATCGCGGCGCCGAGTCCTTGCGCTGCCGCAGAGGAAATTAAAACAGCGAACAAGATGGCAATGATCGAAGTAGCGAGCCGAGTGACTTTCATGAGTTGTGGCGTTGCGGACGAAATGCCAAGCCGCCCCGTCGTTCGCAAGAAATATTTTTCACCCGACCGTCATTCCTCTTCGCGGAATTCCGGCAACAATTCGTCGAAGACCGAGCTGCGTTCGGCGGCCGGCAGCTCCTGTACGTTGCGCAATTTTCGCTCGATCGTGCGCGACTTCCGCGACGCGTCCTCGATCGTTCCCGCCGCCTGATCGAGCTTTTTCTTCACGCCATCGAGCAGGTCACCGAACTTCCCGAAATCACCTTTCACCGCGGCGAGCAGATTCCAGACTTCGCTCGATCGCTTCTGGATCGCGAGCGTGCGGAAACCCATCTGCAGGCTGTTCAGCAACGCCGCGAGCGTCGTTGGTCCGGCGAAGACGACCCGGCAATCGCGTTGCACTTGTTCCACCAAACCGACCCGACGGATCGCCTCCGCGTAAAGCCCTTCGGTCGGCAAAAACATGATGCCGAAATCCGTCGTATTCGGAGGATTGATGTACTTGCTGCAAATGTCTTTCGCCGATTTGCGCAGCTGCGTCTCGAGGCCTTTCATCGACGTCTCGATCGCAACCGCATCGCCGGAATCCTGCGCCACGATCAGCCGCTGATAATCCTCGGTCGGGAACTTGGCGTCGATCGGCAGCCAGACCGGCTTCCCGTTTTCGCCGCCGGGCAACTTGATCGCGTATTCGACGTTTTCGCCGCTGTCGTCGCGGGTCTTCACATTGCGCGCGAACTGATCGGCTGTGAGCAATTGCTCGAGCAACGAACCGAGCTGCACCTCGCCCCATCCGCCGCGCGTCTTCACGTTCGTCAGCACCTTCTGCAAGCCGCCGACGTCGCTCGCGAGCTGCTGCATCGCGCCGAGGCCCTGGTGCACCTGCTCGAGCCGGTCGCTGACTTGCTTGAACGATTCGCCGAGCCGCTTCTCGAGCGTGCCCTGCAACTTCTCGTCGACTGTCGCGCGCATTTTGTCGATCTGCTGCGCGTTATCTTCCTGCAGTTGTTTCAACCGGAGATCGACGATCGAGCGCAGCGCTTCGAGTCGTTGTTCGTTCGAATCGCTTAGCTTGCTCGTCTGGCCGACCACGTTTTCGATCGGCGCCTTGAGCATCGCGCCGACTTCGGAGATCGATTTGACGGTGGTCTCGTTCAACCGGTGGAGAGCGCCGCTGAGTTCCTCCCGCTGCGCCTTCGCCGCACCCGACATTTCTTCGCGGCTGCGCGAAAATTCGTCGCGAAACATCTTCTCCTCCCGCTCCTGCGCCTGCTCGAGATCGGCCAAACGACCGATCAACTCTTGGTCGACGCCAGACCGGCGGCGCGTGACCAAAAATACAACCGCGGCCGCGACGACTCCGATCAGCAATCCGATCGCGAGATAGACGGCTGGTGTCATGGTTAGCGACTAACAGAACGGTCGCCGACTTCAAGCGATGCACGCGCCTCCCTTCCGTCGCGCAAGCACAACGCGTAAAAAATTTTAAACCGGCACGACCCAATTTTCCGCGCGCGACGATTGCAAGTTGCAGCGCAGCAGCGGACAGGGAACGGCAGACGTTGTTAGCTCGGCTGCTAATTTACATGAAGATTTACATCAGCGGCCTCTACTCGGGAACGAGCCCACAGCCGGGCATCGGTCTCTCGCGTTCTCTGCGCATCGCGTATCCGGACGCAACGCTCGTGGGCGTGGAATACTCGAACCGCAGCTCCGGAATTCACTGGCTCGGCTTCGACGATCTCTGGCTGCAACGGCCGTGGGAAGAACTCGATCTCGCAGCCTACGGCGAATTGATTACGGAACTGCTGGACGGTGGCGCGCTGTGGATTTCGGGAACTGATCTGGAGGCGCTCTGGCTTGCCTCGGTGTTTCCCGAAGGCCATGCGAATTTGCTCAGCCCACCGGCGGTCGGTCTCAGCCGCATCACAAAACCGGGCGTCGAAGCGCACAAAGGTTTGCCGCTCCAAATCCCGCCATTCATTTCGACCGATCATTCGGATTGGGATTTGCACGCGTTCTGTCGGAAGCACGATTGGCGCGTTTGGCTGAAGGGGCCGTACTACGAAGCTGTGCGCACGAAATCGTGGGACGCATTCGAAGCGGTGCGTTCTGCGTTGTCGAAAGTCTGGTCAACCCAACGGCTTTTCCTGCAGGCGCACGTTTCCGGCTACGAAGAATCGGTCATGCTCGCGGCCTATAAAGGCGAGCTGCTCGGTTGCGTCAGCATGCACAAGCGCGACCTGACCGAAGAAGGTAAAACCTGGGCCGGCGATGTGACTCGCGTGCCCGAAGAGTTTGCCGCCCCGCTGCGTGAGATCGTGCGCGACGTGAATTGGACCGGTGGCGCGGAGCTTGAGATGGTACGCGCGCCGGATGGAGACCGTTGGCTCCTGGAATGGAATCCGCGATTTCCGGCGTGGGTCCATGGGGCCACGATCGCCGGCTGTAATCTTCCCGCCCTCCTGGTGGAAGCTGCAACCGGGATTCCGGCGGAGAAGACCACCGCGCAATCGGAAGAGTTCACTCGCGTCGTGCTCGAAGTGCCGGTCCGCGCGCGGTATCCGCTCCCGCCATTGCCCGAACCGTACGCCGGCGGGATCGGGCACTCGATGAAGCACCCGTCCGGCATGCCGGCGCTGGCGGAGCGTTTGCACAAACTCCACCCACACTTGATGAGCGCGAACTCGAAGAACGGGAGCGACTCGTTAGGCTCGGATGGTGTGGCGGAAATTCCGGCGTCTTTCCGGCACGACCTGTCGGCGCAGAATTTCAGCGAAATGGAGACGCCGTCGTTTGTGTTCCTGGACACGACCGCAACGGATCTTTTCACGCGCGCCTCGCAGCTCGCGGAGCGCGTGAGCACGGATGAGACCGAGGTGATCAACGGCTACAGCATCAAGACGAATCCCGACGAGCGCCTGATCCAGCTCGCGCTCGACCATGGATTTCTCGCGGAAGCGATCAGCTTGCTCGAAGTGCAAAAGGCGTTGCGCATCGGGTTCAAACCTGAGCAGGTGATTCTGAATGGCCCCGGTAAATGGTGGCCGGAAGGCTTGATGCCGAAGGTACCTTTGCACGCCGTGTTCTGCGATTCGATCGCCGATCTCAAGCGCGTGAACGCCGCGGCCGCGACCGGTGAGTTGCAGGCAAAAGTCTTCGGCGTACGGCTGCGCACTCCGCATGTCACCTCACGCTTCGGGATCCCGCTCGACACGCCGGACGAGTTCCGTACCCTCATCGATTCGATCGCGCTGCTGCCGCGCGACCGGACCTTCGGCGTTCACTTTCACATGGCGAGCAGCAACATCGGCCTGCGCCAATGGTGGCATCTCTATCAGTCGATGCTGCGCTGGTGCCGCTCGATCGAGAAGCTGACCGGCCGCGTGATTGAGGTGCTCGACATCGGCGGCGGATGGTTTCCGGACGACTGGCATGAAGGCCGTGAAGATGATTTCACGAAGGCGGTCAAGCACGCGAAAGCCGCACTGCCGCAGGTCCGCCAGATAATTTCCGAACCTGGGAAGGCGATGGCCCAGCCGACCATGGCCTTGGCGATGCGCGTGCTCGAGATTCAGGAGATCGGCGACGACTCGATCGAGGCGGTGGTCGACGGTTCGATCGCGGAGCTGCCCATGTACTTCTTCTATCCTCACCGCATTCTCCGTCGGGACGACCAGACCGGTGAGCTGCAAACGCTCAAGCGCGGCAAGACGCGACTGATGGGCCGGCTTTGCATGGAGCACGACGAGGTCGCCTCCAACGTCGAACTGCCCGAGGGCACGAAGCCAGGCGATGTGCTTATTTTCTGCGACGCGGGCGGTTACGACAGGAGCATGTCGTATGTCTTTGGACGAGGGTAAAACATATGGTGAGTGATCTGGAAGGAACGACGGCGATCGACATCGATGCGGGCATCGCGAGATGGGAAAACTTTCCCGCGTCTTATATTTCGCATCACGGGGCGGCGTGTTGCGAGATCGCGCGCGAATGGATCATCGGAATGGATTTCTCGCAGCTCAACGCGGGGCATCCGTTGACCGGTCCCAGGTGGTTGCGGAAGAATTTCAAGTGGGGCCCTTCGAAATGGCCCATGCACTGGTGCGAAGCGGTGCGCGAAGAGACGCTCGATTGCGGCGCGCTCGGCGCCCTGTCCCATGCGCTCTACGTGGCGCGCGGTGTGCGCAGTTTTCCGGCGCAATTCATTCTCGAATTCAACGACGTTTCCACGCGGCACTGGACCGAGACCTGGGGCGCGGCTGGAAGCGGGGCGCCCTGGATCAGCGAAGGATTGATCTACCACGAAGGTTGCGCAGTCGTGTTGAACGAGAACGAAATCAAACTGTGGGACGCGACCGCCACCTGGTGGATCAATGAGAAGCAATTCGGCGGTTACGCTGGCCTGCTCGCGGTGCGCGTTTCAGATAGCGAGGCCGCGCACGCGCCACCCGCGTTCGCCTGGGGTCAGCATCGCATCCCGCCTAACAAGTGGCACAAAATCGAACCCGCGACGGCGGACTTTGCGACGGCAGTCATAGCGAGGAAGACGACTTCGAAACCCAGGCCGCGCGCGCGCAAGGCCGCGCCACGCACCGCGATCGTATGAGTCAGGAGACGGCCGAGAGAGTTGACGCGCGGATCAAATACCCGTCGTACAAGTCGTTCGACGAGTTTATCGACACCGCCTGGCTGCGCTCCCTGGACCGATACGTGACGGAGCGGATCGAGCGCCGGCTCGCGGCTCAGCAGGATCTTCAATTTTACACCGGGCCATTTCGTTTGAGCGAGAAGGCGCCGGACAAACCCGGTTCGAAGATGGTTTATTTGTCGCAACCGAAAGGCGAGGACAACTATTACAATCTCGACAAACCGGAAGCGTGGGAGCCGGGCGAAGGGGCGACCGAGTTCTCGGAGCTAATGGATTTCATCGCCACGCTTCCGTTCAAAGCCACCGGACGCATGATCATCATGTACGATCCGGAAGGCCGCGCCGTCACCGCGCATCGCGATCACATCAGCTACGATCTCCTCCACGAGTTCATCTGGTTTCGGACGAACCTGCGGAAGCCGTTCTATATGCTGAACGAGAACACCGGCGAGAAGCAGTACGTCGAATCGCATAGCGCTTGGTTCGACAGCGTGAACCAGTTCCACGGCGGCGATGCCACCGGCGAGCTCGCCATCAGCATCCGCGTGGACGGTCAGTTCAGCGATAGCTTTAAGGCGCGGATTCCGATGCCCGCGCAGAACCGCGCTTCGGCCCCCTCACTTTGGGCGTGCACCGTGAGGTAGCACACGGCACCCACCACGGCAGCGGGACCTCCTCCGAGCGGCGCGAGTGCAGCCGCTACCTTGGAACGGCGGTATCATACCGCCGCTCCGGCGACCCAACGCTTTGAACGTCACGCCGCGAAGCAGCGGCGCTCTCGGAGCGGAACGGCAGCTCTGCCCTTTAGACCATGTATCCGTCGGCTTTCCTCATGTTTGGAGCGTCCGAATGCTGCGTTAAATGCGTATAGCTCTAGATCGCTCCACGTCATGACTAATCGCATCCATCATCGTCATCACCACGCGATGTAGTTTTCGCCGCGCTCCTCTCAAACTTACTCAATTATCCGAGAAAAAGCCCGCGGCGCCATCAGTGCCCGCGGGCTTTTCTTTTCCTGCTTATGAACCTCGATTTCCTAAAACTCCAAGGCGTCTTGCCAGCCATTGTCCAGGACCACCAGTCCGGGCGCGTGCTCATGCTCGGCTTCATGAACGAGGAAGCATTTCGCCACACCGTGGAGACCGGTTTCGCCACCTTCTTCAGCCGCTCGCGCCAGAAGCTTTGGCTCAAAGGGGAGTCGTCCGGACATCGCCTCGTCGTGAAGGAAATCTTCACCGATTGCGATAACGATACCGTGCTCGTGAAGGTCGAGGCGCTCGGGCCTGGCGTGTGTCATGTGGGCTACGAAAGCTGTTTCTCGCGTCGGCTCACCGCGGGCGAGTGGCGGGAATCGGAACCGAAGACGTTCGACCCCGCCACAGTCTACGGAGGTGCAAAGTGAAGCTGCGTCTCGGCATTCCAAAAGGCAGCCTCGAGAACGCCACGATCGATCTCTTCCGCCGCGCCGGCTTCAATATCGCGACCAGCAGCCGCTCATACTTTCCCGCGATCGATGATCCGGAAATCGAGTGCATGCTCATCCGCGCGCAGGAGATGGCGCGGTATGTTGAAGATGGCATCCTCGATGCCGGCCTTACGGGGCGCGATTGGGTGGAGGAAAACGGTGCCGACGTCGAGCCGCTCGCCGACTTGATCTACGCGAAGCAGAGCTTCGGCAAAGTGCGCTGGGTGCTCGCCGCGCCCGAACGCTCGCCGTTCCAGAGCGTGCAGGATTTGCAGGGCAAGATCATCGCGACCGAGCTGGTCGAGACGACGAAGCGCTACCTCGCCCGCAACGGCGTCACTGCGAAGGTGGAATTCAGTTGGGGCGCCACGGAAGTGAAACCGCCGGTACTCGCCGACGCGATCGTCGAAGTCACCGAGACCGGCTCCTCACTGCGGGCGAACAAGCTTCGCATCCTCGAAGTGGTGCTTGAATCCAACACGCAGCTCATCGGTAACAAGACCTCGCTGCAGGACAAATGGAAGCGTCGCAAGCTCGACGACATCACGATGCTGCTGCAGGGCGCGATCAATGCACTCGGGCAGGTCGGGCTGATGCTGAATGTGCGCAAACAAGACCTCGCAGCCGTCGTCGACGTGCTGCCCGCGCTGAAGAAGCCGACGGTCTCCCATCTGACCGACGAGGACTGGCTGGCGGTAAACACGATCCTCGAAGAAACGACCGTTCGCCAGATCATCCCGCGACTGAAGGAAGCCGGCGCACAAGGCATCGTAGAATACCCGCTGAACAAGATCGTGATGTGATCGCATGATCCGGATCATCGAAGCGACTGATGCGAGGGAACTGCTTGCGCGAAAGTGCGTCCGGCTCACGGAAGCCGAAGCAGTCGTGCGTCCGATCCTCGCGAATGTGCGCGCGCGCGGCGACGAAGCGGTGCTTGATTACGCGCGGCACTTTGACCGTTTCGATCGCGATTCTCTACTGGTCACCGAGCAGGAACTCTCCGCGGCTGCTGATGCACTCAGCCCCACATTCCGTGATGCTGTTGAAACAGCATCAGCGAACATCCACGCATTTGCCGAGCTGCAACTGCCCTCCGCGAAAAGCATTGAGCTGACGTCCGGATTACGCGTCGGCCAGATCGTCCGCCCGCTTGAAACCGTCTGCGCGTATGTGCCAGGCGGACGCTATCCCCTGCCCTCCACAGTGATGATGACGGTGATTCCGGCGCAAGTCGCCGGTGTGCCGAATATTTGCATCACCACGCCAAAGCCGTCGCTGGAGATTCTCGGCACAGCAGCATTGCTCGGAAGCGTGCGAGTTTTCCTCATCGGCGGCGCGCACGCGATCGCGGCATTCGCATTTGGCACGGAGTCAATTCCCCACGCTGATCGCATCGTCGGGCCCGGCAATATCTACGTGGCCGCTGCGAAAAAACTGCTGGCGGGTGAAGTCGGGATCGACTTCATCGCCGGCCCCACGGAGATCGTGATCATCGCGAACGAAGGCGAGGCTGCCTGGATCGCCGGCGATATGCTCGCGCAAGCGGAGCACGACAGCGACGCCTCGGCGATTCTGCTCACGACTTCGCGGGCGCTGGCTGACCGAGTGTCGGCTGAGATCGAGAAACAACTCGAGACGCTTTCGACGGCAGAAACCGCGCGCGAAGCGATCAGGCGAAACAGCGCAATCGTCCTCGTCCGCTCGGAGGAAGAGGCGGTCGAAATCAGCAACAACCTCGCGCCCGAACATCTCAGCATTCACGACGCCTCTCTGCTGCCACACATCCGGCACGCGGGCAGCGTCTTCATCGGTCCGTGCAGCCCGGAGGCTGCCGGAGACTACGCCAGCGGGCCGAACCACGTGCTACCTACTTCCGGCGCCGCACGTGTCCGCGGCGGACTTTCCGCGGCTGATTTTGTTAAGGTGATTTCGACGCAGGAATTCACCGGCGAGGCGTTGAACCGCCTCGCGCCGACGATCACCGTTCTGGCTCGCGCCGAAGGTCTCGAAGCGCACGCGCGTTCGGTGGCGGTGCGCTTCACTGGGAGCGGCGGTATGATACCGCCGTTCCGAACGCGTGACCCACTGCCGCCGCGCCAAGCAGTGCAGCGGATGACCCCCTACTCCCCGCCCACCGGCGGTCGAGCCGACAAGCTGCGCCTCGATTTTAACGAAAACACCGTCGGCTGCTCGCCGCAGGTCGCGGCGTTTCTCCGTTCGCGCATCACGGAAGGTCTTATCGCGGTTTACCCCGAATACAGCGAAGCGAAGCGCGATCTCGCCGCGCACTTCGGCGTCGATGAGACCGGGATGCTGCTGACGAATGGCACCGATGAAGCCATCCAGGTGCTGATTAATACGTTCGTCGATCATGACGATGAGGTCCTGATTTTGCAGCCCTCCTACGCGATGTATCGCTTCTACGCGGAGCTGGCAGGCGCCGCTATTCGCGAGATTCCCTATCGCGCTGAGACGCTCGCGTTCCCGCTCGAAGAACTCTTCTCCGCGATCACTCCCCGGACACGCGCCATCCTTATCTCCAATCCAAACAATCCCACCGGCACAGCGGTGCAACTCGACGTGATCGAGCAGATCCTTGCGCGCGCGCCCCAAGCCGCAGTCTTGATCGACGAAGCCTACTTCGAGTTCTTCGGCACGACCGCGCTCCCGCTCATCGGCAGACATCCGAACCTCTTCGTCACCCGCACGTTTTCCAAGACCTACGGGATGGCGTCGATGCGGCTTGGCTGCCTGTTTTCCGATCCGGGAAACGTGGCGCTGATGCGGAAAGCGCAGTCGCCTTATAGCGTCAACATGCTCGCGGCGCTAGCCGCGCGCGTCGCTATCGCGGACCGCGAGTTCATCAACAGCTATGTGCGAGAAATTTTGAGCGCGCGCAACGAGCTGTATGCCGGGCTGGAACGGCTGCGCATTCCGTTTCATCGCAGCGAAGGGAATTTCGTCCTCGTGCGCTTCGGTGATCGTGCGGCTGAGATCAGCGCTCTGCTTCGCGAAAAAGGAGTCCTCGTCCGCGATCGGAGCTATGAGCTGGCCGGCTGTGTGCGCGTGACCGTGGGCACGCGCGAGCAGACCGCGCGCTTCCTCTCAGAACTGGAGCGGATATGGCGCTGAACGTTTGGAACGGCGGTATCATGCCGCCGCTCCGCTCCATCCTTGTCTTCGACATGGATGACGTGCTGGTGGACGCGGCCGAATCCTACCGCGCCACGATCATCGCGACGGTCCAGCATTACACCGGCGTCGCAATCACCAACGACGAGATCCAGCGTTATAAGAACGCCGGTGGCTGGAACGACGATTGGCAGTTATCGCAGCGCATGATCCTCGACACCGCAGGGCAGGACATTCCGCTCGATGAGGTGGTGTCCACCTTCCAACAGCACTTTCTCGGCGAGAACAACCACGGCTCGATCCTCCGGGAGCGCTGGCTTCCGCAGCCCGGTCTGTTGAAGCGGCTCGCAGCTCATCACAGGCTCGCGATTTTCACCGGTCGCCCGAGCTCTGAAATTTATATTAAGATCATGCGGTTCGTTCG
>JALYZW010000224.1 GCA_030945725.1 Verrucomicrobiota bacterium
CTCCTGCTTTATTACGCGGACACGATCGGCATCCTGCTGATGTGCGATTTCCCGAATTTTGGTGAAGGCGGAGACACGGCGGTGGGCCGGCGGCGTTATGAAGAGACAATGCGTGGCGCGATCGCGCGGGACTTCAATCACCCGTCGATCATTGCGTGGTGTTTGTTCAATGAGACCTGGGGTTTCGGCGGGCAGGCGGAGTTCGTGAAATTGATCAACCCGAAACCGCGGCTCGGAAACAAAGAAGGGCAAACCGGGCAGCTGGCGAATGAGGATGCGTACACCTGGGTCGGTGCGATGTGGGACGTGGCGAAATCACTCGATTCCACGCGGCTGATCGAAGACATGAGCGTGGTTCCGTGGGAACATCTCGAGCGTTACGGGCACGGCCGGACGGACATTAATTCCTGGCATTTTTACAGCTCCGATTACGCGAAGTCGCGTGAGTACATCGAGCGCGTCGTCGAGCAAACTTATACCGGCTCGAAATTCAATTACGTGCCCGGATTTGAGCAGGGCGCGCAGCCGCTGATCAACAGCGAGTACGGTGGGGTCGGCGCGCTCGACGGCGACATCGACGTGAGCTGGAGTTTCAAATTTCTGACCAACGAGCTGCGTCGTCACGGAAAGTTATCAGCTTACATTTTTACCGAGTTACACGACGTAGAATGGGAGCGAAATGGGTTCCTGAATTACGATCGGACGCCGAAGGAATTCGGCTACGACTCGACCATCGTGAACCAGGGAGACGTCCTCCCGATCGATGCTCCTCCGATCTCGCGCCGCGCGCCGCGCGAGGAAATGGAAATCGACGTCTTCTCCTCGCATTTCGCCCGGCGCACACGCCAGGAGGTCACGCTCTACTGGCGACTGAGCGGGATGGACTCGTTAGGCTGGGTGCACGAGGATCTCGCGAGCGGCTCGAAGCCGATCTCGTTTCCGCATTATCGGGTCGAGCTCGCCGAGCGGATTCGTTTCCGGCTCCCGGGGGAGACAATGGTGTGTCGATTATGGGTGCGGGCCATGACCGCGGACGGCGTGCTCGCCGCGCGGAACTATGTGGAGATTTTCGTCAACGGTGGGGCGGCCGGCCGTGAGCGAAAGCCCGAGGCGCTCATTCTCCGTGCACAGACGCATGCCTGGCAACGCGCGCAATGGAGCGGCGCCGCGACCGATGTCCAGGAAGCGGCCGCACGCGGCTCCTGCGCGGCATTCGGTCACGGACATTTCGAGTGGTGGTTTCCACTGCGTCAGGAGCAGCTGGAAAAACTTGCGCGTGTCCGAGTCCTCTGCGAGGCATCGGCGCGACGCGAAAATACGCCGCAGACGGATGCTTTCTCGCACCCGACCTCGTTTCGAATGCTGCTCAACGACGTGCGCGTTTACGAAGGGCTGTTGCCAAATCATCCGCACGATTCCGCCGGCGCGCTGAGCTACCTGCGCGGTGGCCGCGGCGCCTATGGTTATCTGGTTCACGCGACGGCCGAAGAGGCTGTTCTGCGCGATGTGATCGCAAACTCCGGCGGGGGCGGCATCCGGCTGCGATGCGAAGTGCCGATCGATGGCGCGTCGCAGGGCGGCCTGACCATCTACGGCGCGGATTGCGGAAGGTATCCGATCGCGCCCACCTTGATTCTCGAGAACGAGGAGCAGGTTCGGTAAAGGACTCGTGCCGTTGACGGGGACGCTGTTTTGCTTGGACGTAGGGCTAGCGCGCTCTCGGCGTCCGAATTAGGAGCATGAGCACGAATCTCTTTCGCCCTTTTTCGCGAGCCGCGCTGGCGGTTTTATTTGCCTTGGTCGTCGGTTTCGGTGCAGTGGGTTGCGTTGATACCTACGGGACAGCTCCCGTTTATCGAGGCAACTATTATGCCTACGACGCGTATCCGTATGGTTATCGCGGCTATCCCGGCTACCCGTATTATGGTGCGCCATTTGGTGGCGGGGCAGCGGCTCTGGTTGTCGAAAATTCCGGATACGGGTATCGCGGCGGCTACCACGGTTACCGCCGCGGCTATCGCCGGGACGGACGGGATTACCGTCGGGACGGCAATCATCACCGTCGCAGCAGTCAGCGCGTGAACCGCTCGGATCGTAACGCGGGCGAGCGCAACGTCCCGAACGGCGTCGAGCGCGTCCGGGAGCAATAGTGTAGCGACGGCCGTCGTGCGTGACCGCGACGCGCGAGAGTTCTAGCGCGCTTCCGACTCCTTCAACAGCGACTCGAGTTCGCGCTTCCACAAAGCGGCGATCGTATGGCTGCCGTGCCCGCGGGTTTGCGCGCTCAGCGGCAAAACGACGGCGCGACCTTTCGGCACGCGCTTGATTTCGCGTTCGAGAATTCCGAGCTCGGGCGGATTGATTAGATCGTCGGCCGAGTTTACCGCCACGAGCGGCGCGCGGATCTTCTCCAGCGCCGGGCCGGGATCGTAATCATGCGACGCCTCGAGCGCATAAAGCATGTCGTTCGCGTCACCGGTTTTCACGTAATCGCCCACAAACTTGTCCAGCGTCTCATCCGTCTTGGCGAGCGTGGGCGATTCCTTTTGTCGTAGGACCGGATTGCTGCTCATCAACCAAAGCATCTCCGCCGCGGTCCGAAGGCTCGGGGGTTGCACAGTGTAATCGCCGCTTTTCCATTCCGGGTCGTTTCGAATCGCGTCGATGACAAGCCTCCGCCAAGCGCGGTTGCGACCGGAAATCTGCGTCGGCAAACTCGCCAGCGGCATCAACGCATCCATAAAATCCGGATGCATCTCGCCCCACATCCACGTGTGCATGCCACCCATCGAAGTCCCCATCACCAGTCGCGCGTGGTTTATGCCGAGACCCTCCGTGAGCAAGCGAAACTGCGCGTCGACCATGTCGCGATATCCGTAGCGCGGAAACTTTGCGTGCAGGCTGTCGCTTGGCTTGCTCGATTTGCCGTGTCCGATTCCGTCTGGCAGCACGATGAAGAATTTGGTCGCATCGAGCAGCTGGCCGGTGCCGAATAATTCGCCCGCGAACTCCGGCCGGATAAACTGCGCGCCGCTGCCCGTCGTCCCATGCGTGATGAGCACCGCATTCCGCACCACTCCTTTGTCGTCTTTCACCGGCGCGCCGATCGTGCGGTAATGGATTTTCAGTTCCGGCATCGTTTCGCCGGAGGCGAATTTGAAGTCGCGTAAAACGTAATCGCCCTCCACCGGCGGCGGGTAATCGGCGGCAAACGCGCCACTCCCAAGCGTGACGAGAACAAGCAGGCTGAATCTGAATTTAAACATCAGTCTGTTCTTCGCCCGCCGTCTCTCCATCGGCCGGGCTCGCCGTCGCCTCGCGGGTCGCGTCGAGAATTTTGGTGGCGACATTCCGGATACTGTCGAGCCGCTCTCCAAGCAGCGAACGCAGGTCTTCGGCGGAAAGCGCATTCCCATCCGCCGGCGGGGTGGCGAGCAGCTGCACCGCCTCGAAGCCTTTCCTGTGCAGTTCGCCGATTGCCGTCGCAGTGCCGGCATGTTGCTGCAACGTATGCGCGATCGCTTCCGCGATCCGATCGAGGCTGACCGTACAGCCCTCGAGATCGTCGCCGTAAATAATCCGGAGGACTTCTTCCGCGGCCGTGGTCGCGGCGATTTGCAGCTGAGAGTCAGACGACATCATTTGGATCCGTCGGCTGCGAGCTCGGCACGGGCTGTAGTGAGTAGCGTTTTTTCGTTCGTGCTTAATTCGGGCACGTGCAGGCCTAACGAGCGGAGCTTATCGACGATCACGGATGAGACGACGAGCCGGGCGAACCACTTATGGTCCGCCGGAATCACATACCACGGTGTCTCATCCGTCGCGGTCTCCTGCACCATTTCTTCGTAGGCCTCCTGGTAACGAGCCCACAGCTTCCGTTCCGCCAGATCGTCGACGTTGAATTCCGTGCCGCTCCGCGCCAGGTGCCGCTCGAAATCGACGATGCTCTGGAAGCGTTCGCGCCAGATCTGTTTCGTCACCAGCTTCGCGGGAATTTTCTGTTTCTCCAGGTATTCAGGGTGCACGCGGACGACCAGCACCTCCTCATAGTAACTCCGGTTGAACACGCCGATCCGCCCGCGTTCCGGTAAAGCGAGCGACGCGCGCCAGAGAAAATCGTGGCCCAATTCGCTCTCGCTCGGCGCCCGGAAGCCGGTCACTTCGCACCCCTGCGGATTCACTCCCGAGAGGACGTGTTTGATGGTGCCGTCCTTACCCGCCGCATCCATGGCCTGGAAAATAAGCAGCACCGACCATTCGCTTTGCGCGTAAAGTTTCTCCTGCATATCACACAGCGCCGCGACGCCCTCGTCCAGCAAATCGGTCGCGTCCTCTTTTGATTTGAGGTCCCCGGTCTCGCCGGGGTCGACATCTTTCAGCCGGAATTTATCCCCACGCGAGACGCGATAACGCGCCGGTAAATCCGCCTTCTTTCGTCCCATTTCCCCACGATTATCGGCTGTTTATTTCGCCGTGCCCAGCCACTTCGCGTACCAATCCAGATACCGCTTGAACCGATCGAGCACATAACTCGGCTTTCGAATGCCGTGGAATTGTCCCGGATAAATCACCAACTGCGTCGGCACACCGAGGCTGCGCAGCGCTTGGTACATTTGCTCGCTGTTCAAGAGCGGCACGTTGAAATCATTTGCGCCGCATAGGAATAGCGTCGGAGTTTTGATTTTGTCCGCGTGCAGGAACGGAAAGGAAATTCGCATCCAAGTCTCGGGATTCGCCCAAGGCGCGCCGAGTTCCGCTTCGTAGTCGCGGATGTATTGGTCGGTTCCGTAACCAGCGAGCACGTTTGAAATCGACGCGCCGCTCGTCGCGGCCTTGAAGCGCGTCGTCCGCGCAATCAGGTAATTCGTCGAGATCCCGCCGTAGCTCCAGCCGCCGACTCCCAGCCGATCCGGATCCGCGATTCCGCGCGCGACCGCATCGTCGGTCGCCGCCAGATCGTCCTCGACATCGCGATGGCCCCAGTCCGCGTAAATTCCCATTGCGTAATCAGTGCCGCGTCCGGTCGAGCCGCGCGGATTCGGCATGATGACCGCGTAACCGTTCGCGGCAAAAAGCTGCGCTTCGAACGCGAATTCGTTCGCATATTGCGATTGAGGACCGCCGTGGGGCCGCAGGAGCGCGGCGCTCTTTTGACCAGCCTTTGCGCCGACCGGATGAACGACGAAACCGTGGACTTCCGTGCCGTCCGCGCTCTTAAATTTTGTCTCCTCAACCGCGCCGAGCTGAATCTGATTGAGGAACCCGTCGTTCTGTTTCGTGAGGTTGCGCAGCGCGCCGCCTTCCGCCGCGAAGATCTCGTAAGGACGATCAGGAGTGCTCGCGCGCACGATGATTTTGCCGTCGCGGCTCACATCGTAGGCCGTTGTTTTTCTTCGACCGCCGACCACGATCTCCGGCGCGTCGCCTGTCAGCGCAATCCGCGCGAGGGATTGCGCGCCGTCGTCCTCGACGAGCGCGAAAATCGATTTTCCATCCGCCGCCCAATGCGGCTGCAGGACGTTCCGATCCAACGTTGCGGTCAGAACGCGCGCCTCGCCGCCGACGGCCGGGATCACCGCCAGTGCGTGCGTCGCGTATTCGATCTTCTTCGGTTCGCCACCGTGCAGGTAGGCAATGCTCTTCCCGTCCGGGCTCCAGGCCGGCGCGCTGTCCCATTCCGGATTCGGGTCGGCTTCGGGCGATGTGGTGAGTTGTCGTTCTTTCGCGCCGGGTTTGGCGCCGATCACGTAAACGTCCCAGTTGTTACTGCGATCGGGGTCGTCGCCGCGTTTCGTCACGAACGCGATCTCATTCCCATCCGGCGACCACGCGGGCCAGAGGTCATCGTGTTTGCCGGAAGTAAGCGGCTCCGATTTGCGCGACGCGAGATCGAGAAGACTGAGGTGCGAGTAGCGATCTGTGACGTATCCCTCAATGTCCTTCTTGAAGAAGAACCGATCGATCACGAGCGGCGGGACAGTTTTCTTCTCCTTCTCTTTCGTGGCCGGATCGCGCGGATCGGGATCGTGCACCACCAGCGCGATCCGACTTGAATCCGGCGCCCAAGCGAAATCGTCCACGCCGCCTTTCGCCTCGGTCAATCGCTCCGCCTCGCCGCCGCCGAGCGAGAGAATCCAGAGCTGATCGTTTTCGTTTTCATCCGTCCGGCTGGAGAGAAACGCGATCCGTTTTCCATCCGGACTCCACCGCGGATGTGATTGCTTGTTTTCGCCGAAGGTGAGCGGGCGATTCTCCGAGCCGTCCCACTGCGCGAGCCACAGGTTCGAGAATTGTTTGTCCTTCGCGAGGTCCGGCGTTTTCACCACGTACGCGATAAGGTTGCCGTCTGGCGAAAGCTGCGGCTCATCCACCTCACGGATGGCCGCGAAATCTTCCGGCAGCAACGTGCGGGGCGGACTGGCCTCCGCGCCGACGGCGAGCGCGAAGAAGACGTGAAGGACGAACAAGCGCGCGATGCAGAAATTTTTCATGGAGCGAAGGAAGCTGGTTGATGAATCCCGAAAGAACTTCTCTGGCAAATCAATTTAGAATACTTCGAGTGGATGAACTCGCACGCCATGAAGATAGCCATCAGGATAACGATCACGTTCGGATTCGTCTTCGCGGCAGGCGCGATTGTGATTTGCGGCGCTGCGTTGATGAAGCGGCCGATCACCGGCGTAGAAACGTACGCGACGCCCTGCCTGATTCTCGGGATCTGTTGCGTCGCGATCGCGATGGCTTTGTCCTCGATGCTGCGGAAGCGGGAGAAACGGTCGGAACCGTAGTGTTGCCTCGGCGCAACGTATCAACCGCGTTACCATTCGCGCGTTGTGAAGGTGCCGGCCCTCTCCTAGATTCATCGGCTTGAAAGTGCGCGTCGCAGTTCTGCTTGTCCTATTCGCCCAGCTCTTCGCCGTCGGTGTGTCGCAGGCCCAACAGCCGGACGTCCCGGCCGCCGATTCGAGCGCGCTCGATTTCAAGCAATTCGGATTGCTCGCCATCCAGGAAGGCGGCCGTCGTAAACCGATCGATACCTTCGCGCGCGAGACGCTGATCAAGCTGACCGGGCGCTCAACTTACGCGGCCGGCTCGAAGACCTGGTCCGGAAACGATTTCGTCCTGTCGATGCTGCTCGATACTCACAAGTGGCAGGAGGAGCCGATGATTTTGGTCTCGTTAGGCCAGCTCATCGAGCAACTCGGCCTGGACAAAACGCAGCGCCGTTTTTCCTTCGCGAAACTGAGCGCGCTGCCGGAGCTGAACCGGCTCGCTGGCGAAGCGCACGCTTTACGGAAAGCGGAAAAGCCGCTCTCGCGCGTGCAGAGCGAGGTCATGGCGGTGAGCGAACGCCTCGCGCTCTTCGCGCGCGTAATGGACGGCAGCGCATTTTTGCTCGTCCCGGCCGCGCAAAAAGAGACCGATCCGTGGGTCGTGCCGCCCGGTTTCGCGACCTACTACAAGGAGGAGCAGTTCGCGCCGGTCCAGACGCAGCTTCAGACGATGGCGAACGCGTACGTGCACGGCGACAGCTTCAATTTCGCGACTGCGGCGCGGCAGCTGCGCGACGGGCTCCGCAGTTTAAGCCCGTCCATTTACCCGACCCAATCAAAGCTGGGTCTCGAGTATTTCTATAATCACTTCGACGGGTTCTACCGTGCCGCGTGGTGCTACGGCCTCGCCTTGGTGTTGCTCGCCGTCGCATACGCGCGCGGCCAGGGGGTCTGGCTCAAACGGCTCGGGCTCATTTTCGCGCTGGGAGCTCTGCTCTTCCACGCGACCGGCATCACGCTGCGTTGCCTGATCGCCGGTCGTCCGCCGGTCACGAACATGTACGAGTCGATCATCTGGGTGTCGTTCGCGGTTTCGTTTTTCGGCATGATTTTTTTCGCGCGCTATAAGACGACCATTTACCTTCTGGCGGCGTTGCCCGTGTCGCTGATCGCACTCTTGCTCGTGCATCAGATGCCGATCGCGATGCCGTCCAGCATCGACCCGCTCGTGCCGGTGTTGCGCGATAATTTCTGGCTCACGATCCACGTGCTCACCATCACGCTCAGCTACGCCGCGTTCGCGCTCGCGATGGGGTTCGGCCACATCCTTCTCTTCCGGTATGCGCGGAATCCCGCGGCCGCGCGTGCCGATCAGCCGATGCATTTCTGGCTCTATCGCGTCCTCCAGCTCGGCGTGTTACTACTCGCGGCGGGCACCATCCTCGGCGGCGTCTGGGCGAACTATTCGTGGGGCCGTTTCTGGGGCTGGGATCCGAAAGAAACGTGGGCGCTCATCGCGCTGCTCTGTTACATCCTCACACTCCACGGCCGGCTCGCCGGATGGTGGACCCAGTTCGGTTTGGTCGTCGCCAGCGTCGTCTGTTTCCTCGCGGTGCTGATGGCGTGGTACGGGGTGAACTTCGTGCTCGGCAAAGGATTGCACAGCTACGGTTTCGGAATTGGCGGCGAGACGTATGTGGTCTCTTTCGTTGTGCTTGATCTACTTTTCGTCGGGTTCGCCATCTGGCGTCATCGTGTGAGCAAGGCGATCCCCGCCGCCCCGCGCGATTTGGCCAGCGAGCGCGTCGCCGTTTAAACGCGGAATCGATCGGCGACGGCCGACGCCTCAACCTCCAGCGCGCCGGAGGGGTAACCAACTTCGAGCCATTCGCCGAGGTATTGACGCAGGAACGGGCGAATCCCGCCGAGACGTTCGTACTGCGCGGTGTGGGCCAGTTCGTGCCGGAGCAGTGAGCGATCGTGCCGATAATCTTCGCGCAAGAAAATGCCGTAACGCGCGGTGAGCCCAATCGTGTTCGCCGATACGAACGGCATTCCGGTCGCACATCTCCGGAGCCATCGGGCGCGAAATGGCGGGATGGAGGACACCGTCAGAACGCGAATGCGCTCCGGATGGCGGATCCCGATGCGAACTGCATCGTCCAACTCCGAAGGCGAAAGCCGCTCGCCTTCGCGCAGTATCCGATGTTCCTGGCGCGCGACCCACGCCGCCGCCGCCGGCGCGAGAAGAAAAAGCGCGGCCCGGCGCCACATCGGTTATTCGCGCGCGAGCCGGGACTCCATCGCTTCGCACAAAACGTGCAGCAGCAGTTTGTGCGCTTCCTGGATTCGGGCCGTGGTTTGACCGCGCACGAGCAATTCGACATCGGCGATCCCGCGGGTCGCGCCGCCATCGCGCCCGAGAAACGCGATCGATTTCAGCTGGCGGGATTTCGCTTCTTCGAGCGCGCGCTGCACGTTGCGCGAGGTGCCGCTGGTCGTTAGGCCGATGAGGACGTCGCCAGGCTGGGCGAACGCAGCGACCTGCCGTGCGAAGATTTCATCGAAGCCGTAATCGTTCCCAGCCGCCGTGAGCAGACCGCCATCGCCGGTCAGCGAAAGCGCGGGATAGGCGCGGCGATTATCGACAAAACGAACGACGAACTCGGTCGCGAAATGTGCAGCATCCGCGGCGCTTCCGCCATTCCCGCAAACGAGGAGTTTGTGCCCGGCCGATAGACATTCCGCGATCAGATCCGCCGCGCGCCGCATGGGTTGATCGAGTTCACCGAGCGCTTTGAGTATCTCGACCGATTCGCCGATCGCGTGTTGCAGAATGCTGGAGAGATCACGCATGGGGAGCGGCGGCGGAGATGGTGCGCGGTACAGGGTTCGAACCTGTGACCCCTACCGTGTCAAGGTAGTGCTCTACCACTGAGCTAACCGCGCCCGAAAATCAGGTGGGATTATGCGGTGGCGGCTCGGGCTTGGCAAGTGAGCGGGCGTCGGATAGTGGGCTGAATATCGTGCACCGACGTGATGGATGTGATTTGTACTACCGACACGAAGGACGCGATTCGCCCTGCCGTCATCCTGAGCCGCGCAAGACGGCGAAGGATCTCACCGATTCAGGTAGCGTTGTCCTTTTCGGATAGCAGTCGCGAGAATCCTCGCTTCGTGGCTCACGCCGCCGTTGGTCGAATATCCGACTGCTTGTGTGAGGTCGCTCGCCGTCTCCGCGGCTCGGGATGACGGACGAACGCGCGGGCGGTCTGAACCGCGAAGCAGGGCCGCGGCTAACGCTCGCGCCTACGCCGCCAGCTTGGCCGCGTCTTTGTGGCCGAGAATGCGCACCGTCTGCTGCAGTTGCTCGACCTGGAGCGGTTTTTTCAGGACCGTGATCGGTCCTTTCGCGAGAATCCGGTCGAGCATTTCGCTGTCCGGATAACCCGTGATGATGACAATCGGTAACTCGGGATCGAGTTCCTTCGCTGCGTCGTAGACGTCGTCCGCCGGTCCGTCCGGCAATTTCAAATCGAGGAAAAGCAGATCGAATTTCTGCTTGTTCAACGCCACGAGCGCTTCTTTCACCGTTCCGACGACGACGCGGCTGAAGCCGATTTTTTTCAGGAAAATCTTGAACAGGCTCTGGAGGCTTTCGTCATCGTCCACCACCAGCACAGTTGGCTGGCCGGATTTGTCTTCCTTCAGGATATCCTTGTCGAGTGACGCTTTTTTGATCCGCCAGCGGCCCCCGATCTGGATCGCGGGGAGCTGGCCGCGCTGAACCAGATAATAAACGGTCGGGAGCGGAATACGGAGATACTTGGCCGTCTCCTTGACCGTTAAAAGGTTATGCATGGGGCAAAAACAGCAAGTCCAGCCGTTTGCGGCAAGACTTTTCGTTAGGGCATCTTTATAAAAGTTATAATCAATGTCAATGCTTCTTCTTGGGATGGCCAGTGCGCCGTAGTGCAGTGAGGGGCACAGATGGACGATTTTCACCTCGTTTCAACGCAGCAGCCGGGTCGACATCGCGACTGGACAACCGGGGGGTGGCGGTTGACTATGCGAACCTCCATGAGCGTCCTTTTCTTCAAGCGCTTTCTCCAGCGACCGTTTCAGGTCGCCTCGATTATCCCGAGTTCGAAAGCGCTCGTCGAACGTGTCGCGAGTAAAATGGATTTCAGCGGTCCGCGTGTGATCGCCGAGTACGGTCCGGGTGAAGGGGTGCATACCCGCGAGATCGCCAAGCGCATGAGCGCGGACTCGGCGCTGATCCTGTTCGAGCTCGATGCGGCTTTATCGGAAGATTTGAAACGCCAGTTCGCGGCTGACCCGCGCGTCCACGTCATCAATGGCGACGCCGCCACTCTTCCGGACGTCCTCACGCAACTCGGCCTCCCACATTGCGATTACATTCTCTCCGGCATCCCATTCTCGATCCTCGAGATCAACAAAAAGCGCGCCCTGCTCCAGAAAACGTACGACGCGCTGGCCGACGGCGGTCAGTTCATCATCTATCAGGTGACGAACGAGCTGCGCGGCCACGCCACGATTTTCCCGCATGCGAAATCGGAATATTGCCTGCAGAATATTCCGCCGATGTTCATCACCGTTTTCTCGAAAACGAGCACGCGGAACGGCCACAAACGCCCGATAAAGCCCGCCACGGCAGCGCAGCGCGTTCCGGTTAATCAGTCGGCATGACGCCACATCGCACGCGCATCGAAAAGGATTCGATGGGCGAGATGTCCGTCCCGGAGTCTGCCCTTTACGGCGCCTCGTCGCAGCGCGCAGTGCTGAATTTTCCGATCAGCGGTTACCGTTTTTCGCGCCCGTTTATTCGCGCGCTCGGCTTGATTAAATGGGCCGCCGCGCAGGCGAACCACGATCTCGGATTACTCGATGCGCACCGGTCGGCCTTCATCGTGCAGGCCGCCGAGGAAGTGAGCGAGGGGAAGCTCGACGAGCATTTTCCGCTCGATATTTTTCAAACCGGCTCCGGCACGAGCACGAACACGAACGCGAACGAGGTCATCTCGAACCGCTGTTGCCAGCTGGCCGGGAAACCGATCGGCGCGCGCGATCCGGTTCACCCGAACGACCATGTCAACATGGGGCAGTCGAGCAACGACGTGATCCCGTCCGCGATTCACATCAGTGCGGCCGAGCAGTTGAAGAACGCGCTGCTGCCTGCGCTGGGTAAATTGCGCGAAGCACTCGAATCGAAAGCGAAAGAGTTCGACGAGATCGTCAAGATCGGGCGGACGCATCTGATGGACGCGACGCCGGTCCGGCTGGGCCAGGAATTCGGCGGTTACGCGCAGCAGATCGCATATGCCGAGGAACGCACCGGAAAGGCGATCGGCGCGCTCGAGGAGTTGGCGCTCGGCGGGACCGCGGTGGGAACGGGATTAAACCGCCACGTCGATTTTCCTGGGAAAGTGATTCGCCATCTTGAGCAGCGCACCGGCATTGCCTTCCGCGAAGCGAAGAACCATTTTGAAGCGCAAGGCGCGAAGGACGGCGTTGTGGAAGCAAGCGGCCATCTGAAGACAATCGCGGTCAGCTTGTTCAAGATCGCGAATGACCTGCGCTGGCTCGGCAGCGGGCCTCGGTGCGGCATCGGCGAGATCCAATTACCCGCCACGCAACCGGGCAGCTCCATCATGCCGGGAAAAGTAAACCCGGTCTTATGCGAATCGCTCATGATGGTCTGCGCGCAGGTGATCGGCAACGATGCCTGCGTGACGTGGGCGGGCGCCAACGGCAATTTTGAATTGAACGTCATGATGCCCGTGATGGCGCACAACATTCTCGAAAGCATCCGGCTGCTCGCGAATGCGTGCGACGCCTTCTGCGAGAAGTGCATCATCGGCATCGCGGCGAATGAAGCGCGCTGCCGGGAACTAGTCGAGCTTTCGATGGCGATGGTGACGAGTCTCGCGCCGAAGATCGGCTATGATCGCGCGGCCGAGATCGCGAAAGAAAGCGCGAAGACCGGCCGGACCGTGCGGGAGTTGTGTCAGGAACAGAAAATCCTGCCGGCCGCGGAACTGGAACAGGCACTCGACCCGCGTGGTATGACCGAACCGGGCGGCGAAGGTTCCGGCGGCGGATAAGGCATGCGAACAGCAATCGCAGCGGTCGCGCTCGTCTCGAAAGCGGATGCCGAAGCGACGCTCGGCGAGCCGGTCAGAACTCCGCAGCTGCGCAATGGCGATGGCGCCGATGGTTATTATTCGCGGTGCAATTATTACAGCCAGCCCGGCGACAAATCGCTCGTGCTCCGGGTGCGGCAGATGAACGGAGGCAAGCTCGACGCGAAGAAAGAATTCGATCTACTCAGTGCCGGCAGCGGGAAATTGAAAGCGATCCCTGGTCTCGGCGATCGCGCGGCGATCGGACCCGCCAGTCCCGCGGTGGGATCGACGCGCGCCTTGCTGCTTTACGTCGCGAAAGGCAACGCGCTCGTGACGGTCGGCATCGGTGGACTGACCGACGAAAACGCCGCCACCGAGAAAGCAAAGGCGCTCGCGCAGAAAATCGTCTCGCGCCTCTAGCGGCCCGGGACGATACAACTCCCATGGTTGCCAACGTTCACGGTCCCCAGTTTTCCGGCGGAGCGAATATTGCGATCAAATGTCCGTCGCATACCTACGAGCAAACGGTGGCGTTTTATCGCGACACCCTTTCGCTGCCGGTGATCGAAGAGGAAGAGGACGGCTGCATTTTCCAGTTCGGGCCGAACCGGCTCTGGATCGACAAAACACCGAACCTGAGCCATCCCGACATCTGGCTGGAACTCGAGACGACTGACACCGAAGCCGCATCGTCCTTCCTGAAAATAAACGGCGTCCCGCGCCGCGACGAAGTGGAGCAATTGCGCGAAGATTTCGACGGGTTCTTCATCTCCGATCCGTCGGGTGTCATCCATCTCGTCGTCGGCGACGAAGAGTAGCACTCGTTAGGCCGGCGGCCCTGCGGATCCTGTGCAAAGCCTCAGGGCTCGTCTCCAAACACGAAACGGGCGATCGCGGTTACGCTGTCCGTGACGGTAGCCCGCGTGGCGCGATTGTATCCTGGGGCCGCCGCCGCGCTGTCCGTCATCCTGAGCCGCGCAGACGGCGAAAGATCCCACAAAAGCACGACGACGTTACGCGAGCCGATTGGCAGCAACGAAGCGACGACGGTCATTGCTGCCGTCCCGGGCAGCGAACGCGCCGCCTGAATCGGGGAGATCCTTCGTCGTCTGACGCGACTCAGGATGACGCGCGTCAGTTCACCTGATGACTTGCGCAGCGTGGGCGTGAGCTGGACGGAGAATCCGCGACCATCGGCTGCGCAGGGTCGGAAACCGGCCCGCGCCTCGCGCTACGCCGCGCGCGACACAGTCGTTTCCTGGATCGTCGCAGTCTGGAAAAAAATACTGTCGAAGGTCGGCTGAAATGTTCCGCCGATCGTCTCCCCGATGCGGAACGGAATGCTGATTTCGCTTTGCCCCGCGCAATGCACCTCCATCGCCCGGCCGTGGCGCGCGAGCATTTCGCGGATGGCGCCGGCCGCGAGATCCGGCGTATTGCAATCGCGGCTGAGATGCCCGAGCACGACGCGCTCGATCGTCCCGGGTAGCAATTCCTCAATGACAGTCGCCGCCGCCACGTTCGAGAGATGCCCGTGCCGCGACATGATCCGCTGCTTCACCGGCCAGGGCCGATGCGGGCACGCCTGGAGCAGCTTCTCGTCGTGGTTCGTCTCGATCACGAGCGTGTGGACGCGACGCAATCGCTCGACTAGCATCTTCGTCGCGTAACCGAGATCGGTAATGAAACCGAGGCTGCAATCGCCGGCGTGAAACGCATACCCCACCGGATCGACTGCATCGTGCGGTACCGAAAACGTCTGCACGTGAATGTCGCAAATCGAGAAGTCCGAGCCGGTCCGGAAAAGCCGCCAGTTCCGGTGCCGGCCTAACGAACCGCACCGGATCGCCTCGGCCGTGAGCGAGTTGCAATAGATCGGCACCTGAAATTTGCGGCAGAGGACTTCGAGTCCGCAAACATGGTCGCCATGCTCGTGAGTCAGGAGCACGCCGTCGAGCTGCGCAGGCGTGATTCCGCAGAACTCGAGCCGGCGCACGATCTGGCGCGCGCTCAGCCCGCCGTCGACAAGGAGCCGGCAATGATCGGTCGCGAGCAGCGCGCAATTTCCGGCGCTGCCGCTCCCGAGCATCGTGAGGGTGAACATCCGCTCGACTAATAGCGAACGCGGCCTCGATTCACAAACCGAAACGCACAACGGGTAGAAATAATCTGCGGATTTCGCGGCCGCGAGCCCTACCGCTAGTCGTTTCGAGGACGTTCTGGCCGTCATCCCGAGTCGCTAAGACGACGAGGGATCTCGCCGATTCACGCGGCGCGTCCGCGGTGTCGACCGGCAGCCATCACCCGAGGTGTCGTTGCGGATTCGGCGATCGGCGGAAATCGGGGAGCCTGTGTGAGGTCCTTCACCGTCTGCGCGGTTCAGGATGACGTGTCGCGGCTCGGGCCGACGACGACTATGGCCGGTCGGTCAACGCGAGCACGCGCTGTTTTTTCGCGCCATAATCAAGCGCGCGAAACGTCCGAATTTCATCGAGCCGACGGACGCCGTTCAAAGTATCGAGAAAGCGCGTATAACTCGCGGCCAGCTCCGTCGTCTCCAAATAACGACAGCGCAGGTTTGTGTCCTGAAACGCGCCCGGATTCTGCGAAGCGAAAAGATGAAACCGGAGCCAGCGCCGATCGGTCCGCGAGACCTTTTGTGTCTTTCGAAAAAACGCCACGAAAAGCAGGAGCACCAGGTAGGTGTCGACCTGCGCCTGGAGCTCCAGGTTGCGCGCGAAATCTTCCGAGGCGATCTCGCGTTGCCCGGTCTTGAACTGGAGCGCCGCGTGGAGCGCGTGATTGATTTCCTCCACGAAAGCAATCAGCGAGCGAATGTTTGAATCGCTCAGGCCGGCGCGCGGATCGTGTCGTTCGAGCTGCTCGATGAGCCAGCGCGAATAATAGATGCCGACGTAAAGTTGGTCGCCGGCGGTCCGCAGGAAAGTGCGGGCGAGCTCGCTCAGTTCGCGCGCGGAGGCGCCGGCCAGCTTCGAGAGGTGCGCGCAACGGCGATCGTCGATCAGGCAATCTTCGAGGTTGATGCCGACCTGCGCGTAGGTCCGTTCGAACAGTTTCTGGATCTGGCTGAAGAGCGTTTCGTTCATCGCAGAATCGCCGAGGGCACATCGTCGTCGAGATTGAGGAGCTGATCCGACAAGCGATTCAGCGCGAGGCGCACGTCGCGAAAACGATCGGCGAGTTCTTCGTAGATCTCGCTCAGCTCGCAGCGGCGCGCGGTCGCGTGGGATGCGACCAGCCCGTAATTGGTGCGACCGATATTTTCGTAAAAGCTGAGGTCGGGCGCGCCGCGCTGACTGCGGCGATGCGCGTTCTCGTGGAAAATGCCGCTGATAAAGAGCGAATAATTTCCGACATGCGCGCGGAGCAAAAACGCTTGTTCCGGGGTGGCGCGGGTCAGTGCAATCAGCATGTCCGAAAGGTATTGCGGGCCGCGATGATCGATCGCGTGCGGCGACTGCAAGCGACTGACCTGCGAGAAGGTTTCGAGCAGCGACGCGACGTAATCACAGAGCTTCCGATCCGTGATCCCGGCGTCGCGCAGGACGTGTCGCGCGAGCACGTAGAAGTAAAATTGCGACGAGATCGCGAGATGCGCGGTGTGAGAAAGGATCGCATCGACCAGCCGTGGATGATCCAGGACGGAGTCGCGCGCCTCGGCGTCACTCAAGAGGTCAACCAGCGAAACGTGATCCGGTTCGGAGCGCGCCAGGGTGCGCACCACGAAGTCAAAATCAGCGGCCGTGAACCGCTCCCGACAATTCGCCCGAATCATCGAGAACGAAGTATGAGCATCGGCCGTGCCGCTGGCAAGCGCGCTCGCGCTAAAATCTTCCGAGCCAGCGTGCGACCGCCGGGGCTGCGTGTTCGCGGAGCCGGGTGCAAGGCGATTCGAAAAAACGATAGAGCAGCGCGCTAATCGTGAGCGCCAAGGCGAAAAGGAGCACAAACAAAAACGCGGCCTCCACGCCGGAGCTGCGCCAACCGGGAAGAACGAAACGTAACGCCATATCAAGGAGCGGCAGGTGCACCAGGTAAAGCGCATAAGACCAGAGCGCGATGCGGCGGATGGAAAAACTCGCGGCATTCTCGCGCGCGATACGCCAGCGCGACGCCCACGGGAGCAGGAGGGCAAAACCGAGTGAGACGCAATTGAACCGGAAGCTGCGCGCGAAGAAATTGTCGTCGCCGAAATCGAGCTGGCGGCCGGTGAATTTCCAGAGCGTCGCGTACATCGCGAACAGAATAAGACTGCCGGCAGCCGCGCAGAGGAGCCGATGTTTTGCCCACGTTCCCGGGGCTCGCGCCGCGATCCACGCAGCCAGCATTCCGGTCATGAGAGCATCAAACCGGTAGATAACGATTTCGCGTTGCGACTCGGCCCAGGTCGCGCTTGAATTGAGCGCGTGCAAGGCGCGGCCGATCGTCGAGAAAAGATAAAAACCGATCGCGACGCCGAGGAAAACGCGATCGAAGCGCTTCCAGAATTGCAGGCCGATCCAGAGCGCAGCGGGAAAAAGCAGGTAGAACCATTCTTCGATCGCGAGGCTCCACGACTCCGGGAAGAAGGTCAGGTTATTGTGCGCGAACGTGCGCACGAACAGTCCGTGCGACACCGCTTCGCCCAGCGCGATCGGGTGTTGCCGAAGCCGATATTCGAGCAGGACGTTGATCGCGAGAAAGAGCCAGAAAAGCGGCAGCGTCCGGAACCATCGCCGCACGTAAAACGTGGCGAGATGGCCGGGTCCCTCGAGGTTCGCATTCTCGCGCATGAGGATCTGTCCGATGAGGAATCCGCTGAGCACGAAGAACAGCTCCACACCATAAAACCCGCCGTGGCCGACGAGGCCGAACCAGGGCGGCAGGTGTGGATAAAGAACGACGGATGCGTGCGCTCCCAGGACAGCAAGAATCGCGAGCGCCCGGAGAAGATCGAGACCGAAGACGCGCGACTTCGCCGGTGGGACACCCCCGCTGGCTTCGGCAGCGGGTTCGGCAGGAGAAGCAAAATGGCGCAAGCGGCGTGGGCGTGACGAGCGTTCCGGGAGATTACGTTAGTGGCGAGATTTAGGCCACGACCGGCCAGGAGTCGACCGTGTTTTACACTTGACGAGCTGGCGTCCTAGGTTGCCCTGACAAACGAATCAACGTTGAAAGGGATATTCTTTTATGAAACTTCGTTCCGCACTTATCTCTCACCTGGCGCTCGGGCTCACCGGTCTGGCGCTCGCCGCGACCGCCTCCGCGCAGAACCCGTGGCATTATGGCCCTCGACCATCGAAGGATTCGGCCGTCCTTGATCCGTATGCGAAGCCGGGCGCACTCACCTCGCAGGACCGCCAATTCGCGATGGACGCCGCGCGTGGCGGGATCATGGAAGTGGAAATGGGGCGAATGGCGGAGCAGCAAGGCAAGAGCGCCGAGGTGAAACGAATCGGCGGCCGGCTCGTAGCCGATCACTCCCAGGCCAACGCCGAACTCGCAGCAATCGCGCGCCGCAAAGGAATCAAACTACCGACCGAACCGGCGAAGATGGCGAAATTGCGAGGCGCGGATTTCGACCGGCAATATCTCGCCCTGATGGCGGAAGATCATCGGAAGGATTTGGCTGACTTTCAATCCGAAGCGCAAAACGGCCGCGATCCAGACTTGCGCGCGTTTGCGGCGAAGACTTCGCGCGTGATCAAGAACCATCTCCAGATGGTCGAAGCAGCGCGTAAGACGCGGGGATAACCCCACCGTTTACGGCGCTGCGCCTTCAAGTGCGGCGATCAGTCGGTCGAGGAATGGCGTTTGCGCCGGCTTCAGTTTGGTGCGCGCGTCGGCCAGCGAAAAGAACTCCACGCGGTCGACCTC
>JALYZW010000225.1 GCA_030945725.1 Verrucomicrobiota bacterium
CCGCGCTGAAAGGAACTGCGGTGGATATTCTAAGCCGTGCAGCGGGTTGTGCCACGATTCGCAATGACTAAACCCGCTTCTTTGATCAAACAGGGATCCGTGGCCTCGATGACATCCTGATGGGCGGGTTAAAACAGGGCAACATCATGCTCGTCGAAGGCGCTGCCGGCACCGGGAAAACTACGCTCGGCCTCGAGTTCATTTATCGATGGCATTGTGGATTATAATGAGGCCGGCCCGATCGGTGATCGGCACGCGTGCTTTAGCCATTCAAACGGACTTGGAAGAGCGCCTCCCCAGCATCTGGGCCGACCGGCAGCGGCTCTTGCAAGTGCTCGCAAATCTTGTTTCGAACGCGATTAAATTTGCGCCTGACGGCGGCCTCGTCACGATCGGCGCGCGCGCCGAAAAGGATGTCGTCGAGTTGTTCGTTTCCGACACCGGGACCCGGCGTCAATCCCGAAGCCGCGCCCTTCATTTTCGAACGGTTTCAACAGGCGGATGGCGGGATCCAGCGCCGCTACGGCGGACTCGGGATCGGGCTTTCCGTGGTCCGCAATCTGTTCGAAATGCAAGGCGGCCGCGTGCGCGTGGAATCTCCCGGCCGCGACGGGGGTGCGACTTTTATCGTGAGCCTGCCCGCGAGCGCGACGCCCATGGTTTTGCCGGCGCCACCGGCGGTTCGCGATCGTCCCACTCCAGATGAGTTGCAAGCGGCGAAAGAGCTTCGGCGTAGCTTCCGCCTGCTCATCGTCGACGACGTCCAGGATACGCTCCATCTCATGGAACGCGTGCTGGCTCGCGCCGGCTTTGATGTCGCTACCGCCGCGAGCGCGACGGCTGCGATTGCTTCCGCTCACTCCCACGCGCCAGACGCCCTCATCTCAGACCTAAGCATGCCGGATTGCGATGGCTTGGAACTTCTCCGACAGCTTCGCGCAGAGGCCGGCCTAACGAATCTGCCAGCCGTCGCGGTGAGCGGATTTACGGGAGAAAGCGAACGCGCGGCCGCCATCCAAAGTGGCTTCAACGCTTACTTCACGAAGCCGCTCGACGTGCCACAACTTCTCGAGCCTCTCGATCGGCTCTTGCTCGCGGCGCCCCCTCACAAAGCCCGCGGCAAAGCGCGATCCACTCTGCCGGCCAAGAGCTAGCCGGCGCATCTCGGCGCCATTTCGCCTCTGGCCACCTCCTGACCGCTTGCCGCCGCGCGCGCATTCTGATTGAAGAATGGCGCACATGGCTGGCCTCATCACCGCGCTGATCCTGCTGCCGCTGCTCGGTTCAGTGGTGGTGGTCGCGTCGCGGCCCGGGGCCGCCCGCGGCGTCGCGCTCGGATGCACCGCTCTCACCGCTCTTGTGGCGATCGTTCTTTGGCGCAACTTCGACCCTTCCGCCGCGGGTCTCCAGTTTGCGGAGCGGCACGTCTGGATCCCCGCCATCGGCGCGGAATACCTGGTCGCGGTCGATGGGCTGAGCCTCTTGTTGGTCTTGCTGACTTCGCTTGTTTTTCCGTTCGCACTTTTCGCGGAACGCGGCAGCCGCGGGCTTTGCGCCCTGCTTCTCGTTCTGCAATCGGCGCTCTACGGGACCTTTACGGCGCAGAATTTCGTCCTCTGGTTCCTGTTCTACGAAATGAGCCTGATCCCGGCTTTCCTGCTCATCAAACTCTGGGGCGGCGAAAATCGCGATCGCGCCGCGACGAAGTTTTTCCTCTACACCTTTCTCGGCAGCGTCGCGATGCTGCTCTCCTTTCTCGGCATCTACTTTGCGCGCGGTAGTTTTGATTTTGCCCGGCTCGCCGAGCTCGGCCGCACCGGCCTTCTTACGGGCCACGTCGCCTGGTTCGCCTTCGCCGGGATTTTCCTCGGTCTCGCGGTGAAGGTCCCGCTTTTCCCGTTTCACACCTGGCTGCCGGATGCGTACGAAGCCGCGCCGACCGGCGTGGCGATGGTGCTGACTGGCGCACTCTCGAAGATGGGCGTTTACGGCTTCATTCGCCTCCTGCTGCCACTCTTCCCGAACGAAACGAAGATCGTCGGGCCGTGGCTGCTCGGTCTCGCGGTGTGCTCCATCATCTTCGCCTCACTCGCAGCGTGGGCGCAGCGCGACCTGAAACGCATGGTCGCCTACCTGTCGATCAATCACCTCGGCTATTGCCTGCTCGGCCTTTTCGCAATTGCCGCGACCAGCGGCCCTCGCGCGGCTGAGATTCAGGCGGCACTGGGCGGCGTCTTCCTGCAAATCTTTAACCATGGCCTCACCGCCGCCGCCTTGTTCTACTACGTCGGTCTGCTCGAGCA
>JALYZW010000233.1 GCA_030945725.1 Verrucomicrobiota bacterium
AGGTGTGGCCATGCTATCTAGCATGTTACAGACCGAACGCGCAGTGAAAGTGAACACCGCGATCATGCGTGCGTTCGTGCAGTTGCGGCACGCGCTCGAAACAAATCGCGAGCTCGCCAGAAAGTTCGCGCGGCTCGAACGCCGCGTCGGCAAGCATGACGCCGCGATCATCGACGCCATCCGACAGCTAATGGCGCCCACGGCGAAGCCCAAACCCGAAATTGAATTTCATGTTCGCGAGACGGTCCGACAATATCGCACGCGAAAGGTTCGATGATCGCCTGGACGATTTACCTCACCTTCGCGGGAGCAGTCGGATTGCTCTTTCTCCCTCGCGTTTTAGCGCGCTGGACTGCCCTCGTCACCGCGGCGGCTGGATGCGTTATCACCCTCGGCGCATTCTTCTGCGACGATATCAAGTCCGCGCCGTTTACGACCATCACGCGCGTCCCGTGGGTGCCGATGCTCGGGTTGAATTACCACCTCGCGGTCGACGGCATCAGTCTCACGCTCGCTCTCGTGACGGGGATCACGGCGGTAAGCGCGGTTCTTTTCTCCTGGGACGTCGACCATCGGCCTAACGAGTTCTTCTTCTGGCTTCTCCTCGTGGTCGCCGGCTCCTACGGCGTCTTTTTTAGCGCTGATCTGTTTCTGCTCTTTCTCTTCTACGAGCTGGTCATCGTCCCGAAATATTTCCTGATCGCGATCTGGGGTTCGACCAACAAGGAATACGGCGCGATGAAGCTGACGCTGTATTCGTTCTTTGGCGGAGCGCTTGTCTTTATCGGAATTCTCGCGGCCTCCGCCGCCGGCGGCTCGTTTGATCTACCGCAGCTCGCGCGTTTCTCATTTTCGATCCCGCTGCAGACATGGGCGTTCCCGGTCTTGTTCCTGGGGTTTGCGATCCTGGCTGGTATCTGGCCGCTGCACACCTGGGCTCCGACCGGCCACGTCGCCGCGCCCACCGCGGGCTCCATGTTACTGGCCGGCATCGTGATGAAGCTCGGCGCGTACGGCGCGCTCCGCGTCGCCATCAATCTCTTTCCGGACGGCTTCGCCCTCTGGCGCAATGGCATCGCAATTCTCGCAGTGATCGGCATCGTTTACGCGGCCGCGGTGGCGCTTCGGCAGCGAGACCTGAAGTTCGTTATCGGGTATTCGAGCGTCAGTCACATGGGTTTCATTTTGCTGGGCCTCGCGACCGCGAACGCGCTCGGTGTTTCCGGTGCGGTTCTCCAAATGTTTTCTCACGGGGTGATCGGGGCGCTCCTCTTCGCCATCGCGGGGGGCATGATTTATCCGCGCACGCACACTCGCGATCTCGAGCTTCTCTCGACCATGAACCTCGCGCGCGCCCTTCCTTTCGCCGCCTTTGCCTTCGTCATCGCCTCCGCGGCCTCGATGGGGATCCCGGGCTTCAGCGGTTTCGCCGCGGAAATCACCATTTTGATCGGCGCTTGGAAAGCTTACCCGCTGGCGGTCTGGATTACCGGCGCCGGTATGGTGCTGGTCGCGGCGTTTACGTTGCGGGCGCTGGTGAAATCATTCTTCAGCGAAGTGCGCTTGCACGACACTGCGGCGGGCGTCCCCTCCTCTTCAAGTTCCGCCGCGATGCCTCCGATCACGTTGCCAGAAAAGCTCGGCGCGTCCCTTCTCATGCTGGCAACGCTCGTGGTCGGCCTTTACCCAAAACTTCTACTGGATCGCATCATCCCCGCAGTGGAAGCCATGCGTTTCGTGAAATGAAATCGCTTCCCGCACCGATCGAACCGCCACCCTACTGGCATGCCAGTTGGCATCCGGGCAACAAACTTCGAGACAACAAGCGGCTGCCATCGCCGAATTAAGATGAGCTACCTTCAGTTGCTCAAGATCGCATCGCCGGAGGCGATCGTGGTCCTCACCGCGCTTATCGTCCTGACCATCGGGCTCGCCCGAGCACGCTCAGATGCCATCTGCTCGGCCATCGCTGCGTTCGGCCTGGTTACGGCCGCAGTCGCAGTGTCGCTGCTCCCGTCTGCGAACTTGTATGGCGGAATGCTCGTCGTCACACCGCTGACTTCGCTCTTCCAAATCATCTGCCTCGTCCTCGCGCTGCTCACCGTCCTACTCGCGCATGGCAATCGTGTTTCGCGACACCACGCCGAGTATCTCGCGATCATTCTGCTCGGCACGGTCGGACTAATGCTGCTTGTCGGGAGCGAAGAACTGCTCATGATTTTCCTCGGACTGGAGCTGACCGGTCTCTCTCTTTATGTGTTGACCGCGTTCGACACGGCCGACGCGCGTTCCGCCGAAGCCGGCCTGAAATACTTCCTTTTCGGCAGCACGGCGAGTGCATTTACTCTCTTTGGTCTCAGCTTCGTCTACGGAACGTCGGGCACTACCGCGCTCGCCGCCCTGGCCGCCCGCGAGACGTCCACCTCCCCTCTCCTTGTTGCTGGGCTGGTGATGACGCTCGTTGGCTTTGCCTTTAAGATTGCGGCCGCGCCGTTCCATTTATGGGCGCCCGATACTTATCAGGCCGCGCCGACTGCAAGCGCCGCCTTCATCGCGTCTGGCTCGAAGGTCGCCTCATTTGTCGTGCTCGGCAAAATCCTGCTGATTGGTTTTGCACCGATGCATGGCAGCGCGGAATGGCACACGCTGCTTCCCGGCTGGTCCCCGATTCTTGCCGCGCTCGCCGCGCTCTCCATTATCCTCGGCAACCTCGTTGCACTCGCGCAGACCAGCGTTCGGCGCCTCCTGGCCTACTCCGCCGTCGCGCATGCGGGTTATACGTTGCTCGGGCTGATCGCCGGCGGGCGCGAGGGTTTCGCCGCCACCTTGTTTTACACCACGATCTACGCTGTCACGATCCTCGGCGCGTTCGCGGTGGTCGGCGAAGTCCAGCGCGAAACAGGCGGGGATCATCTGGTGAATTTCACCGGCCTACGCGCTCGTTCCCCGTTCCTCGCCGCTTGCATGACGGTGTTCATGCTTTCGCTCGCCGGTCTGCCGCCTCTGGCTGGGTTCTTCGGCAAATTCTATCTCTTCAGCGCTGCTCTCCGCACCGGCGGTCACAGTGGACTGGTTTGGCTCGTCTCGGTCGCCCTGTTCGGCAGCCTCGTTTCGCTCTACTACTACCTCCTTGTCCTCAAGCGTGTCCTCGTCGATACCGAGACTGAGTCCATCCCAAGCGCCTCAATCGGCCTCCTTCGACGCACCGTGGCAGGGCTGCTGGCGCTGGCCGTGGTTCTCCTTGGGGTGATGCCGCAGTACCTTCTTGGGCCGATCGGCCGCTCGTTGAAGTAATCATCGATTCTTGTCGGCCTCCAGTGCTGCCGCATTGTTCTCTGTTGCTAATTTTTCCTTGCTCTGTTTGAATTCTGCCCGATGCCCGTCGCCACTCCTCCACACGAACCGTCCGTCCGGGCGCGACGTTTTTGCCTCCTCCTGATCAAGCCGTCGCACTACGACGACGACGGTTACGTCATCCAGTGGTTTCGTTCGACCATCCCTTCGAATTCGCTCGCCGCTCTTTACGGGCTCGCCCGCGACTGCGCCGAACGCCACGTGCTCGGCCCCGACGTCGACCTGGAGATTCATCCCTTCGACGAAACCAACACGCGCATCCGTCCTGATCGCCTCGCAGCCATGATCGCGGAGGCCGGCGCCGGCATGGTGATGATGGTCGGGGTGCAGTCGAATCAATTCCCACGCGCGCTCGACTTGGCCAAGCCGTTCCTTGATCGCAATATCCAGGTCGCGATCGGCGGATTCCACGTCTCCGGCACCATGAGCATGCTCGGCGGCGTGGACGTGGATCTGCAACGCGCGCAAGCCCTCGGCATCGCACTCTTCGCCGGCGAAGCCGAGGGTCGCCTCGAACAAGTGTTACGCGATGCTTTCGCCCATCAACTCCAGCCGCTCTACAATTACATGGCGGACCTCCCGGGGATCGAAGGCGAGCCGATCCCGCTTATCCCGGCCGTCCGTGCCTCACGCACCGCGGGCGCGATGACGAGCTTCGATGCCGGGCGGGGCTGCCCCTTCCAGTGCTCCTTTTGCACGATCATCAATGTGCAAGGGCGCAAATCCCGGCGCCGTTCGCCGGACGACATCGAGCGCATCATCCGCGAAAACGTCGCGCAGGGACTCCACAGCTTCTTCATTACGGACGACAACTTCGCTCGCAATCAGGACTGGGAACCGATCCTCGATCGGCTGATCAAGCTGCGCCTGCGCGAGAAAATCAACCTGTCGTTCCTCATCCAGGTCGACACACTCTGTCATAAGATCCCGAATTTCGTGAAGAAATGCCGCGCCGCCGGTGTGCGCCGCGTCTTCATCGGGCTGGAAAATATCAACCCGGATAGTCTGGCCGGCGCTAAGAAGCGGCAGAATAAGATCACCGAATACCGCACCATGCTCCTGGCCTGGAAGGAAGCCCAGGTCCTGACTTATGCCGGCTACATCACCGGCTTCCCTAACGACACGGTGGAGTCGATTCGGCACGATATCGAAATCATCAAGAAAGAGCTCCCGGTCGACATTCTTGAGTTCTTCTACCTCACGCCGCTCCCGGGATCGGCCGATCACCAGGCCCTCGTGCGAAGTGGTGTATCCGTCGATCGGGATATGAATAAGTATGACCTGAACCATGTCTGCGCGCCGCATGCGAAGATGTCGCGAAGCGAGTGGGAGCGCGCGTATCACACAGCTTGGGATACCTACTACACGATGGAGCATGTCGAGACGATCCTTCGCCGCATGGTAACCAAAGGCGGCCGCACCGCGAACGCCCTCATGTTCATTACCTGGTTCATGGGCTCCCTCGCGATCGAGAAAGTGCATCCACTCGAGTGTGGCGCATTACGGCTGAAGTCCCGGCGGGACCGGCGGCCAGGCTTACCGATCCAGCCGGCGTGGAAATTCTATCCCGGTTACTCTCTCGAAACTGTCAGCAAAGGTCTGCAGTGGGGCAAACTCTACTTCAAGCTCCGCCGCATCTATGTGCGCATTAAGCGCGACCCGAAAAAGTTCGAATACACCGACGTCGCGCTTACTCCAGTTACCGACCACGACGTCGATGACCTCGAGATGTTCCATAACCCGGCCGCCGAGGCTTTCGTCGCGCGCGAGCAACGGCGCCACGTCCGCGAGTCGGTCCCGGTGTAGAGACCTAACGAGAGGCGTTACCTTAACTCGACTGACCCGGAGGTTTCAGCCTCCGCTCTTCGAGTAGCTCACGGTCCCAGCTCGCTAGCTTGGAAGCTGCATCGTAGGTGCTTTGCGCGAAGCTTAGTAACGCCTCGTCCGGCGATGCGGCGTTGCGCACGATGTCATACGGGAGCGTGAATTCGTGCAAGGCGGTAGAATAGGCGGCTTCTGCCGGTTCGACTCTTGCGTCGACGAAGCCGGCCGGCTCCGGATAAACATACGAGTAGAAGACCGGCGTCGGTGCCGCCGCGCTACCGGGCCAGAACCCAAGACTGCTCACTTCGTGCGCGTAGCCCTCGCGCGCCACCGCGTCGGGCAGGTGAGGCACGCCTCCCGGGTGTGGCGGAGCGGGCCGACCGGAAAAACGCGTCACCGCCAGGTCAAAGCTACCCCAGAAAAAATGGACCGGACTGCACTTGCAGCAAAAGCGGGCCCGAAATTCCTTGAAGACCCTGTCGGACTGGACCAGCACCCGCCAAAATCGATTCGCGCAATCCGGATCGTATGAGCAATGCGTTTCATCAAGCTCGAAGGGCGTCGCGTCCGCCAACTCGTTAGGCATCGTGTTGATCGTTATCGGCAGACCAAGTTCAGTCAGCGTGTCCATCATCTTGTCGTAAAACGCAGCGACCGACTGTGGCCGAAGCTTCATCGTCCGCGCCGATCCATCGCTCTTCGCGATGCGCAGCGCGTGATCGATGAAATCAAACGCGATCTCAAAAGTGTGTAGCCCATGAGGAATCGGCGAAGTCACGAGCCCGCGCGACGTAACGTAGAGAGTTACATGCCATGAATGGTTCACCCAGGGCGAGAGCTTCAGGCGGATTTTGCCGATAATCTGGGTCCACAACTGCAGCGTCTCAGCGGTCTCTTCCCACGCTTCATAGGGCAAAGCGGGCCAAAACTCGTCACGTTCTTTCTCAGATATTCCCATAGGCTCTCCACGTTTTCGCGGCGACCGGAGTATAGCCCTTCTCGCCGCCGTCGAAATGCAATTCGGCGCGCGCCGCCGTTAACTTGGATATTCGTCCGAGCCTTGCACCCAGAGATATGATTGAATATCGATCAGATCACGCGGGCGTAAGTCCCTTAGATCGCGGCGAACCGTACCGGCAAACTCAAGTAGGTCCGCGTAGGTCGCCCAGTTCGGTTTTGAATGATAGCTAAAATCAAAGCCGTAAGCCGCGGCTGCGCGTCGCGTAACGTTCGGCTTCAGGAAGATGTGTTGTTCCGGTTGCGCGATGAACCCCCACACGGTAACGAGCGGCCACGTCAGGACGCGCGTCTGTTTTCGCGGCAAGGCGGATACTGTTTCACACCAGGCAGTGAAACGTTTTTCTTCACTCGCCGCGTCGTGGAGAAAGGCGTAGAGACCTTCGGCGAAGAGACGCGCACCACCGGAGGCTTTTACCGCGTCGCGCAGAGCCATTTTTTCGAAGGAGAACAAAAGGTTCGTGCGCGATTCAATCCTCACCGCCGTCTGTACGATTCCGCTAAAGTCTTTCGCCTTTAGCAATGCGGCGAAGGCAGATCGTCCCAGTCCCTCGCTCCACTCCTCGTGCGCCCGCGCCTTATATCCGCGTTCCCACGCGATGTAAGTCTCGTCCCGAAATCCGCCCTTGAAGTAACGGAGGAATTTGCGCCGACAACGCATAGCATTCGGCGCCGACGAAGCAGTTCGTTCCATCCCTGGAGAATCGCACCATGCCGAGCTATCGACGGTATAGAATCAATCAGCATTCCTCGGGTCGATTCGCATGACGACGATTTGCTTTCCGCCATAGTCGATCCGCTCGACCGAGCGCCAGCCGAGTCTCAGGTAAAGCGCTTCCGCCGATGAGGTCCAGAGAAAGAGTCGCTCCAGATCGAGACGCCTGGCCTCGTTGATCGCTCGTTGCATGAGCTGCGAGGCCACGCCGCGTTTTCTCCATTCGGGCACGACAAACAATCCACCAAGCCACGGCGTGAGGCCGGGCAGAATCTCCAGGTCATGATGCTTCAGCGACACGGTCCCGATAAGCACGCCGCTGGCGAGCGCGACCAGCGCAAGCGGGAGCGAATCGATCCTGGCTCGCTCGCGATAGCTTCTTACTACGTCACTCAAGCTCTCGCCGCGCAGTTCGTAGGTAGCGGGCCATTCTGCGTACGAAAAGCCAGCTAGCTCGTCCGCATAATGCGGATACTCCGCGAGATAATGGATGGTCACGCTGTCATGCGTGCGCATTCCATTAGGATGCGCGAAGAGCGCGAATCAAGAACGCGATTTACCACCTGCTACGCGACAGGCGAAGTCGGGCGCTCAACGCCGCCCACGCGGAAATCGCATCGTCGACTCCTCGTAGGAAGCGCCCGCCGTGATCTGGAAATGTTCGTTCCCCGCCGTCCCCGTGATGTACGATTGGAAATCGTCGCCGCCGTATTTGCCGCTGGATCTTCCGTAGAGCACACCCACCTCGCCGCCGACATATCCATAATTTGGCGACAGATCGCCGCTTCGCACCGGCGGGCCGGATTGATAACGCAGCGAACCGTTATAACGCTGGACGTCCACCGTTCTCGAATACGGAAACGCGTCGAGACGGCCCATTCCCATCTGATCGAATGGGCTCACTCCGGAAAAATAATACCGTCCGTCGATCAAGTTGCGTAGCGCAAGGCTGCGCAGCAAAGCCAGGCCATCCGCGTGACCGACGTTATCCGCCTGGTAAAGACTCAGCGGGGCGGGGGCGTCCGGTGCATCGATCCGCTCCGACTGTTGCGCGGCGAGCGGAAGACAGGAGCCGCAGAGGGCGAGAAGCGCAGCCATCGCACGTGTCGTCATGTCTGAACTCAAATCCAAATCCGCCGAGGCGCCAATGAAATCTTATGCGAACCGCGCGGCGCATCGCCGACACGCGCTGCATCGCCCGCCATTTTAATTGACTGCGATAACCACTTTGCCCCGCGCATGACCTTCCTCCAGGTAACGAATCGCGTCCGCGATCTGAGTTAGCGGGTAAGTCTTATCAATCACCGGTGTAACCTTTCCCGTCTGTATCAACTCGGCGAGGGTAGTAAGGGCCGGCTTGGTTATCTCTGCCATAAACATGCCTATCCTCTGGCTGGTAAATGGCGATAGCAGGAGCGCCTCGATCGGGCGGCCCATCGGCCCGATCAAACCACCGTCGTTAGGTCCCCCACCTCCGATCATCACGCAGATGCCGTGCGGAGTGAGCGCGCGTCTGAAGCCGGCCAACGGCTGGTTGCCGACATTATCGAGAATCACGTCGTAACGCTCCTCGCCCTTCGTGAAGTCCTCTTTCGTATAATCAATCACGTGATCCGCCCCGAGCGAACGAACTAGCTCGAGATTTCGGGTGCTGCATATCCCAGTCACCTCCGCGCCTAACGACTTCGCAATCTGCACCGCAAAAGTGCCGACGCCGCCAGACGCGCCGTTGATTAACACTTTCTGTCCGGCCTGCACATGCCCCCGGTCGCGCAGCCCCTGCAACGCCGTAACTCCCGCGATCGGGACCGAAGCCGCCTGTTGAAACGTTACGTTCGTCGGCTTCAATGCCATCGCGCGATCCGGACGGGCACACAGGTATTCGGAAAACGCGCCGGTCTTTCCGCCAAAAACCTCATCGCCGGGTCTGAACTGCGTCACATTCTTGCCGACCGCTTCGATCGTTCCTGCATAGTCAACGCCCAGGCGCGGGAGCTTCGGTTTGCGCAGCCCCATCATCCCGAGGCGCGCGATGAAAGGAGTCCCTCGGATGAAGTGCCAATCAAGTGGATTAACCGACGCCGCGTGAACTTTAATCAGGACCTGATCGTCGCTCGGCGCCGGCTTCTTGATCTCCCTGACTCGGAGGACATCGGGTGAGCCATAGTCAGTGTAAACGACCGCTCTCATGTGCGGTTCTCCCGTCTCGATCAGGTCCTGCCGCGCGCCGGTCAGCCAAGCATAGCTCGCT
>JALYZW010000244.1 GCA_030945725.1 Verrucomicrobiota bacterium
GCCTTGTTCGGATCGCCGACTCCCTGGATTGTGCCGCTGAAAACGCGGCCCTGCGTGAACATGACAAAAGTTCCGCCGCCGGTTCCCGAAGTGGGGATGCCAAGTGAAAAGACACCGATCGAATTCGACGAACTGGGATTAGTGGGATCGAACATCGGCTGGAGAACGCCAGCGTACGTCCCGACCAAGTTCGTGCCGCCCGGATATTGCGGGCCGCCGCTGATCCCGAAGGCTTGCGAGGTCGCGAGAACGATGCAGAGCAGCGAGCCCAGGATTGCCTTCACGAGAGGCAGCGTAGGAGTTCGCGGCGACGAAGGTCAATCGCAAAAGCGGCCGGGCGGGTTTCCCGCTTCGCAGACTCGATTTACGTCAAAAACAAACGCCTGCCACGGGGTCTCTCGACTGCGCTCGAGATGACAGTGAATTAACGCGTTTTCACTTCCACAATCCGAATTCCGAATTCCGCGATCGCTTTAATTGACCCACTTACCGCCAGGTGACGAGAGCGCCGGCAACTCACCGGTGGAAAAATCGGTTTTGCCGATCGCGCCGACCATCCTCGTGCCGGTCGCTTTGCGCCAGTAATCGCTCATGCGTTCGCCGGTGTGGCAGCCCCAGCTTTTCACTTCCGGGTTGTGCGCAAAGACCCGCCGATTAATCCGAACCAGGTCCACGTCGCGCAAAAACGACTTCGATGCGCTATCGACGTTACTGCTGTAATCGAACATGAAGCACGCCTTGTTCGAGTGCCCGAAGTATTCGAATCCCGCGACCTTCATGCTGTCGCGCGGCTGCCCGTTGTTCAGATAATCGATCACGTCATCGCCATTGCGGAACCAGACGAGATTGAGGTGAAACTTGTCGCGGATAGAGTTGATATTCGCGATCAAATCCTGCTTTTCCTGCGGCGCGCGATCGATGTAGCCCTGCTTGTAAACGAGCCATGTGATCGGCGCGTCGTCCCCGTGTTCCGCGCGGAGTTGTTCGGTCCGGACCCGCGCCGAGTGGACAAAATTCGCCCACCAATGGTCGTGCGGCGCGGCTTTATATTTCTCCCACTGCTGCAAGGACGGGCCGCCGACGACGATGACGTATTCGCCGCCAGCATTGGCTGCCCGCAACGGGGATGCGAACAGCGCGATGAGAGCGAGGAAAAGGGCGAAGAAGCGTTTCATAGCATTAACCAGAGCATTATTTATGCTGGTCACGAAGATCGTGCAACTGAGCGTTCGTCCGACGGCGCCGAGCCTAATCAGAAGCCGGCGTCGCGTTCCCCGCGCGTGAGGTCCTCGTTCGTCTGACGTTCCCGGATGACGGCGAAGCGTTCTCCGCTCACCAGCACCTCCGCGGGCAGCGGCCGCGAGTTGTAATTCGAAGCCATCACAAATCCGTAGGCGCCCGCGCTCATGATCGCGACCAGATCGCCTTCCTCGAGCGGCGGCATCTCGCGATCCTGCGCGAAGAAGTCGCCGCTCTCGCAGACCGGTCCGACCACGTCGATTTGTCGCTGCGGGCCGGTGGCCGGCTCACGCAGCGGTACGATCTCGTGATAACTTTGATAGAGCGCGGGCCGGATGAGGTCGTTCATGCCCGCATCGACGATCGCGAATTCCTTCTGCGCGGTGCGCTTCATGTAGCGGACGCGCGTCAGAAGCACGCCGGCATTCCCGACTAGGAACCGGCCCGGCTCGACGAGGACGCGAAGGTCGAGCTTTTGCAGCGGGGGCAGGATGGCAGCCGCATATTCCTCGATCGTGAGCGCGCCGTCGCTCTCGCTCTCTTTCCACCAACTGCCTTGCCCGCTCGCGAGGGACGACCTGTAAACGATCCCCATCCCCCCGCCGATGCTGCAGAAGTCGATCGCGTAACGTTCCTTCAACTCGCGCACGATCGGCGTGATTTTCGCGACAGCATCGCGGAACGGCTGCGCAGCCGTGATCTGCGAACCGATATGCATCTGCACGCCGCGAATCGCGATGTTCGAGAGGCGCGCGGCCACCGCGTAAACGTCCCCGATCCGGTCGAGCGCGATCCCGAACTTGTTCTCGCTCTTTCCGGTCGAGATGTATTTGTGCGTCGACGCTTCGACGTCCGGGTTAACGCGGAGCGCGATCGGCGCACGCACATTTTTCGAGGCGGCGATTCGGTTGATGTATTCGAGCTCCGCCTCGCTCTCGACGTTGAAGCTGTAGACACGCTGATCGAGTCCGTATTCGATCTCCTCGCGCGACTTACCGACGCCCGCGAAGGTGCAGAGCGTCGGATCGCCTCCCGCCGCGAGGACGCGAAAAAGTTCGCCGCCCGAGACGATATCGAACCCGGCCCCGTCCTGCGCGAGCAGCCGGAGGACCGCGCGATTCGAATTCGCTTTGACCGCGTAGCAAACGAGATGTGCGACGCCGGCGAGTGCGCTGTTCAGTCGATGAAAGTGATCGCGAACTGTGCCGGCGCTATAAACATAGAGTGGTGTGCCGTGCGCGGCCGCAACCGCGGCAAGATCGACCTCTTCACAATAGAGTCGCCCGTCGCGGAAATGAAACGAGTGCATCCGCGGCGCGCTAGACCTTGCTCTCAGGAGCGAGGCCGCATTCGTGGTCTTCGGTCTCGAATTGAATCGTCGCGTGTTGGATCGCGAAATTGTCGTGCAGATCTTTGCAGCATTTCTCCAGTAACGACGAATCGCACCGGTCCACATCCCGCACGAGATGCACGGTCAGCGCGGTCTCGGTGGTGCTCATCGGCCAGATGTGAAGATCGTGCACGGCGGTGACGTTCGGCAGCCCGGCGAGAAAAGTTTTCACCGCCGCGAGATCAATCCCTTCGGGCACTGCGTGGAGCGCGAGATTCACCGAGTCGCGCAGAAGTCCCCACGTGCCCCAGACGATCACCGCCGAGATCGCCAGGCTGACGACCGGATCGATCCAACGATAACCGGTCGCGAGCATCGCAAAGCCCGCGATCACAACCCCGGCTGAAATCGCGGCGTCGGACGCCATGTGAAGAAAGGCGGCGCGGATATTGAGGTCGCCTTTCCGACCGGACATGAACATGAGCGCGGTCGCGGTATTGATCGCAATGCCGACTGCTGAGACCCAAATCACGGTCCGGCCCGCGACGTTCGTCGGATCGCCGAAGCGCCGGATGGCTTCCCACGCGATCGCGCCCACTGCGACGAGCAGAAAAATCGCGTTGAAAAGCGCGGCCAGAATCGACGAACTCCGCAGTCCGTAAGTCCTGCGTTGCGTCGGCGTGCTCTGCGCGAGGATGCTCGCGCCCCACGCCAGCAGCAGCCCCAGCACGTCGCCCATGTTGTGCCCGGCATCGGCGACCAGCGCGAGCGAATGAGCATGAAAGCCGAACACGGCTTCGACGATCACGAAGCCAAAGTTCAGGCTCGTGCCGACCGCGAAAGCGCCGCCGAAATTCTTCGGCGCATGGGGGTGTTGGTGGCGGCCGCCGCAATCGGTGCCATCGTCCATCTGCTCGTTGTTCATCGCCGTTTTGGTCTCGGTGTTACAGCAAACCCGGTTCGTCGCGAATGCAAACGGTCGGTCATGGAGCGACGAAACAATCAGCGCAGCCACATTTGATACACGAGCCCGATCAATCCGCTGCCGATCACGACCGGGATCACGCCCAATTTCCATCGGAGCATGCCGATAAAAGCGACAAGGCCGAGCATAATCGCGAACCAATCGAATGCGCGGCCGGGCGGGAAAACGACCTGAAGCGCAAACCAGACGGCCAGATTCAAGATCACGCCGACGACTGCCGCGGTGACGGCGGATAAGGCGGAGCCGATCGTGCGATTTCCGCGCAGCCGTTCGATGTGCGGCGCGCCCAGAAAGACCCAGAGAAAGCAGGGCACGAATGTCGCCCACGTGGTGATCAGCGCTCCGAGCGTGGCCGTCGCGACGCGCGACATCCCCGCGGCGCCGTTCCAGCCCCCGATGAAGCCAACAAACTGCACCACCATGATTAGCGGACCGGGGGTTGTCTCAGCCAAGCCGAGGCCGTCCATCATCTGGCCCGGTGCGAGCCAGCCGTAATGTTCCACCGCTTGTTGGGCGACGTACGGCAGCACCGCGTAGGCGCCGCCAAATGTCACGACGGCTGCTTTGCTAAAAAAAATCCCTTCGCGAAATAAGGTGTGCTGCCAGCCGAACGCGGCGCCAATCGCGAGAATCGGCAGCCACCAGAGCGCGATGCAGACAGCTGTGATGCGGAGCGCCCGGGCGAACGACGGCAGCGCGTGCGCCGGTGTTTGCACATCGTCGTCCAGCACGCTCGCGTCCGCGCCGTGATCGACGTCGCCCAGAAAAATGGTCGAAGAGAAATATGCGCCGACGTATCCGATCACACCCGCGGCGAGCACGATGAGCGGAAAGGGAATGCGCAGGAAAAAAATCCCGGCGAAGGCCGCCGCGGCGATTCCCCACATCACGAGATTGCGCAGCGCCTTTCGTCCGATTCTGAGGACGGCAAACGCCACGATCGCCATCACGGCCGGCTTCAATCCGTAGAAGATCGCGGCGATCCACGGGACGTTTCCGTCGGCCGCGTAAACGAAACTCAGCCCCCAGAGGACAAACATCGAAGGGATCACGAACAGCGCTCCGGCCGCGATCCCGCCCGCCGTTTTGTGCAGCAACCAGCCGACGTAGATCGCGAGCTGTTGCGCCTCCGGGCCCGGCAGCAGCATGCAGAAATTCAACGCGTGGAGGAAACGCGCCTGGCTGATCCAGTGCTTCTTTTCGACCAATTCGGTCTGCATGATCGCGATCTGGCCCGCGGGTCCGCCGAAGGAAATGAAGCCGAGCTTCAGCCAAAAGCGGAACGCCTCCGCAAAACTCGGATGAGCGGTCCGAGGAGTTAACTGCGCATGGCCTTCTGACGGCATTCGATGCCGCATCGTAACGGCATCGCCACGCGTCGTCATCCCGAGCGAAGTCGAGGGACCCCGTGGCAGTACCCTCGACTTCGCAACGAGGTCCCTCGACTCTGCTCGGGATGAGAGCGTGACGAATGGGCGAGCCTCTTCTAGACATAAACTCACGGGCGGGTTACGGATCGAGGACATGATCGGCGTCGCTAAAATCTATTTCATCATTTTCGGGCTGCTCACGATCATCGGCGGGGTGATCGGATTCGTGAAAGCGGGGAGCACGGCTTCCATCATCGCCGGCTCGGTGCTCGGCATTCTGCTGCTCGCCGGCGCCTGGCTGCTGCCGACGAATCTGCCGATCGCGCTGGTCCTGCTGTTTGTTCTCTCGGCGGCCATCGCTGCGCAATTCGTGCCGAAATTCATCAAAACCGGCCAGCCGATGCCCGCCGGCCTGATGTCGATCCTGAGCATAATCGGCGTAGTCATGGCGATCGTGACCTGGATCAAAAAGTAATCGCGTCGCGTGCGCCGATTTCGTCTTCGCACGTTGCGCCGTTTCGTCGGAGTGCTGCTCGTTTTCGCGTTGATTGCGATCGTTCTGCGCTGGATCTCGCTCGAGCGATGGCAACGGCAGGTCGCCCGGACAGAAGGCGTCGAACCGGTCGAGGAACAGCAACCAAAAACAATCGCCTCGCCGCCCGCCGCTTCGCCTGCGGCCACGAAGCCTCCGGTGATCGCGGGGAAGCTCGAGACGGCCCGATTGTTTAATGGGATCACGCTGCACGCCGCCCTCGATCCAGTGGCGGGCGGAGCCGCCTCCGACGAGCGGGTCGACCCGGAAAGTTACGTCCTGGAATTGAAGCTCCACGCTCGCGTCCCGCAGCCAAACAAAACCGGCGAGGAGTTAGGAAAGGTGAATCCGGAGTTGGCGAAAGTGCTGCCCGCTCTCGCTGGAATGGTCACGCCCGAATCTGTCTCGCCATTATTCAAGGAGCTCTACGAAACGAAACTGCGGCTGCTTCGCGAAAATCTTGGCCGGCTCGACCAACTGCTTTCCCGGCACAATTTTTACGATACCCAGACGATCCTGAATTTGCGCCATCCCGAAAGCCATCGGCGCGCCATTTTGCTCCAGGCCGATATGGACGTCGACGCCGACGGCTCCGACTCGGACCGCCTCCCCGCGGGGAGCGGGGTGTCGCCGACCTTTAAGCCGTTTACGAGCTATAAATGGGCGAAGAAAACTCCCGCGCTCAATCCATACGCCGCGCCGGCCGAAGAACGACTGAAGCGCTACGAAGGTGAGCTCGCCGTGAAGACCACGCCCGCAGAACGAAAACGCGAACTCAAATCGGCGATCGCGCAGCTCCACGACGAGATCGACACGATGAAGAAGTTCAGTTTCCTGATCGGCGCGACCGATCCGTACATCGTGCTGCCGGGGAATTTCGCGCGCGCTGACGCCGGCAAAGTGGGCGACTACGCCGTCGTCATTTATAACGACAAGATTTATCCCGCGATCGTTGGCGATGTTGGCCCGAACGACAAAACCGGCGAAGCCTCTCTCCGGATCGCGAAGGAAATCAATCCCGCCGCGAATCCGAATAACCGGCCGGTCAGTGACCTGAAGATCACGTATCTTGTTTTTCATGGCACCGCCGAGACGCCTTTCGGACCGCCGGACCTCGAGAAATTGCAGGGCCGTTGCGAAGCGCTGCTAAAAGAATTCGGAGGCGCTGGCGTCCCGCTGCACCACTGGGAAAACATCATCCCGCCGCCGCCCACGCCGACACCGACTGCGACGCCCGTCCCGCCTTCCCCGACACCGTCGCCTGGCGCGTCGGCCACGTCTTCACCGGCAGCGTCGCCCGCGGCGACGTTCGCGTTTCCAACGCCACCGCCCGCGCCGTAAGTCCGATGGCGCCGAGCTGAGCGTTGCCCCGACCGATCGCGGGCCGAGTGGTCCGTCGGGCTGCGCGCATAGGTGGCCCACACCCGGCGAGGCCGTCATCCCGAGTCGCGAAGACGGCGAGGGATCTCACCCATTCAGGCGGCGCGTTCGCGTTTCGGATGAGCAGCGATCACCCCATCGCTGCGTAGCTCCTGCTCCACTCGCGGATGACTCTCGCGCTTATGTGGGGTCCCTCGCCGTCTGCGCGGCTCGGGATGACCGGGAAACGAGCCCTGGCGCCATAACCCTGATCGCACCGCCCTCTCGCGTCGGCTTTCAACCCGCCGTCATCCCGAGCGGAACGTACTGAAGTCGAGGGACCCGTGGCCAACGAACAGCGCCTAGCCCGCCGCCATATCCCCCCGCAGCGATTCCAGCTCCTGCCATCTTGAGTAGAGCGCCGCGATCCTCTTGCGGCCTGCCGCCAAATCCGCCTCCATTTTCGGCAGGGCCTCCCGGTTCCGCGCATAGAAGTCAGGGTCGGCGAAAGCCGTCTCGATCTTCGCCACTTCATTTTCCGCAGCCAAAATCGTCGCCTCCATCGACTCGAGCTCGCGCTCTTCTTTCCATTTCAACTTCCGCATTTTGGCCGCCGGCTTAATCGCAGGCGGAGTGGGATTCGCGGGAGCGGGCGTTCCGCGCGCCGATCGTTTCTCGAGATAATAATCGTAATTACCGACGTTGTAACTCACGCCGCCTTCGCCTTCGAACGCGAGGATCGAAGTGCAGACCCGGTTCAAGAAATAGCGATCGTGACTGACCACCACGACGCAACCACCGAACGCCACCAGCGCTTCCTCGAGCAGGCGGAGCGTGCCGAGATCGAGATCATTGGTCGGTTCGTCGAGCATCAGCACATTGCCGCCGCGCTTCAAAATTTTCGCGAGCAGCACGCGGCTGCGTTCCCCGCCGCTGAGGTGGGAGATCTTTGTATTGATCCGATCCTCTGTGAACAGAAAGCGCCGCAGATATCCGCGCAACGTGATGCTCTCATCCCCGAGCTGCACCACCTCGCTCCCGCTACTGACTTCGTCCCAAACGGTCTTCTCGTCGTCGAGCAGCATGCGGTTTTGATCGACGTAATTGATTTGCGTCCGCGCGCCGATCTCCACTTCGCCCGCGGCCGGTTCGAGTTCGCCAAGCATGAGTCTCACGAGCGACGACTTGCCCAGCCCGTTGCGGCCGACAATTCCGAGCCGCTCGCCGGCCGCGAGCTTCAGCGTGACGTCGCGGAACAAGGTGCGACCGCCGAGTTCCACCGCGACATCGCGTAGCTCGATCACGCGGTTCGCCAACTTCGGCGCGGGCGGAATGATCAGGTCGATGTCCAGTTCCTGCTCGGGCGCTTCCTGCGCGGCGGTCTCGAAGTAGCGCTCGATGCGATCGACCGATTTCGTCCGGCGCGCGCGCGGGGCGCGCCGCACCCATTCGAGTTCGCGTTTGAGGAATTTTTGCCGCTTATGTTCCTGTTGTTCCTCGACCGCCTGGCGATGAGCGCGCGCGAGCAGGTAATCGGTATAATTCCCTTCGTAACTGTTAAAGACACCGCGCGCCAGCTCGACGATCCGCGTCGCTACCCGATCGAGAAAATAGCGATCGTGCGTCACGAACAAACAGGTGCCGGCGTACCGCGCGAGAAAGTCTTCGAGCCATTCGATCGACTCCGTGTCGAGATGGTTCGTGGGTTCATCGAGAATCAAAAAATCAGGTCGCGCCAACAACGCGCGACACACCGCCACGCGCCGTTTTTCGCCGCCCGATAACGTGCCGACGATGCGGTTCACGTCCGGCGCGTGCAGATTCGTGACCAGCGCTTTGGTGCGATGCTCGAGGCTCCAGCCTTCCACGCGATTGATCTCATCAAGCAGCAATCCGCTCTGCGCGCTTTCGCCGGGAACGTGTTCGTATTCCGCGATCAGATCGAGTACCCGCTGCGCGCCCGCGAGAATATTCGCGTGCACCGTCGCCTCGTCATCGAGATCGAACACCTGCGGCATATAACCGACCACCAAGTCGCGCTTCTGCGAAACGTCGCCCGCGTCGGGCTTCGTTAACCCGGCGGCGATCTGCAGGAACGTCGATTTCCCGGAGCCGTTCCGTCCCACGAGTCCGACACGCTCGCCTTCGACGATCGTGAACGTCGCGCCATCGAGGACCGCCTGCGTGCCGTAGCGAACGACGAGGTTCTTCGCACTAACGATAGCTGTCGGTTCCGCCATAATTTGGGGGCGAACCATAAGCGATCCGTGCCGCCCCGTCATCCCGAGCGAAGCCGAGGGACCCCGTGGCAACACCAGTCGTGTGCCATCCCCCTTCGTCATCCCGAGCGAAGCCGAGGGACCCTGTGGCAACACCGGTTGTGTGCCGTCTCCCTTCGTCATCCCGAGCGAAGCCGAGGGACCCCGTTGGCCAGAGCATTGATGTCCCATCCCGCCGAATGCCGATCGCATTTCCCACTGCGCAGCCCCACCGTCGGTATCATCACGGGGTCCCTCGACTTCGCTTCGCTCCGCTCGGGATGACGCCGCGATGCGAAATCTTCGTTGCATTTGCGCGCGCGGGACTTACCGAATCACCCCCGTGATTGCAGAGCGAAAGGTTAAAGTAGCCGTCGTCGGCGCTTCCGGGTATGCCGGCGAAGAATTGCTCCGCCTGCTGCTCGGCCACGGCGGCGCGGATCTCATCAGCGCGAGCTCGCGGCACTCGGCGGGCCAATTGCTCGCGGAAGTCTTCCCGCGGTTTGCGCATCACGCACGCGCTCGAGAGCTCCGGTTTACGGATCCGAATGACGATGCAACAACCGCAGGCGCAGGAATCGTGTTTCTCGCCCTGCCGCACGGCGTCGCGTCGGGGTACGCGGTTCGCGCGCTCGAGCGCGGACAACGCGTGATCGATCTGAGCGCCGATTTCCGGACGAAGAATCCGCTGACCTACGAGGAATTCTATGGCGCGGCTCATCCCGCTCCGCAGTTGCTCGATCGTGCGGTCTACGGCTTGCCCGAATTCTACCGCGACCAGATTCGTGACGCGAAACTGCTCGCCTGTCCCGGCTGTTACCCGACGAGCATCCTGATTTCAACCTTGCCACTGCTCGCGCAACGACTCGTTAGGGCGGATGACATCATTGCGGACTGCCTGAGCGGCGTGAGCGGAGCCGGGCGCAAGGTCGAACTCCCGTATTTGTTTACCGAATGCAATGAAAGCCTGCGGCCGTACGGCGTGCCGAAACATCGGCATTTGTCGGAAATAGAGCAGGAACTTTCTGTCGCGGCCGGCGAAACGGCGCGGATTCAGTTCACGCCGCATCTCGTGCCGGTGACACGCGGAATTCTGACGACAATCTACCTGCGACCACGCGAATCGCTTTCCAGCGACGCGATCGGAGCGGCCTACGAGCGGGTCTACGGCAAAGAGCCATTCGTTAGGCTGCTAACCGGCGATGCGTTGCCCGACACAAAGAATGTCGTCGGGACGAACTTCATCGAAATTGCCTGGCGGCTCGATGCGCGGACCGGCCGGCTCATCGTCATGAGCGCGGAAGACAACGTCGTGAAAGGGACGAGCGGCCAGGCCGTGCAATGCTTCAATCTAATGTGCGGCTTTGCCGAGACCACCGGACTGCTGCTTTCATGAAAAGTCGCTTCCGTAAAATCAGCGGTTCGATCATGGCGCCGAAAGGTTTTCGCGCGGCCGCTGTTTTCTGCGACATCAAGCGCCTTGGCACCGGCACCGGATCGAACAAGGACAAGAAAGGCGATCTCGCTCTCATCGTCTCTGACGTGCCAGCCGCGGTCGCCGGGTTGTTTACCACGAATCAAGTCGCCGCCCCGCCGGTGAAACTCAGTGCCGAACGCGTCGCGCGCGGGGTCGCGCAGGCGATCGTGGTCAACTCTGGGAACGCGAACGCCTGCACCGGCGCGCGCGGTTTGGCGGACGCAAAAGAAATGACGCGCGTCGCAGCGCGGGAACTGGGATTTCGCGAAGGCGATCTGCTGGTCGGGTCGACCGGCCGCATCGGCGTGCTGCTCCCAATGACGAACGTGAAGCGCGGGATCCGCGCGGCGGCTCGCGCGCTTCGCCCTGGGGCCGCGAACGCAACGCGCGTCGCGGAGGCGATCATGACCAGCGACACGCGCCGGAAGGAGATCGCGGTCGAGTTTAAGCTCGACCGCAAGACGGTCCGGATCGGTGGCATTTGCAAAGGGGCGGGCATGATCCATCCGATGATGCGGACGCCAGCCGGCCTGCATGCCACCATGCTCAGCTTCATCACGACCGATGCGGCGATCGCGCCGGTTGCGTTAAATCGCGCGCTTGAAATCGCCGTCGACCAGAGCTTTAACCGCATCACCGTCGATGGGGATATGAGCACCAACGATACCGTGATCGCGCTCGCGAACGGGGTGGCCGGGAATCGGCAAATGACGCGGCCCGCGCCGCTGTTTCAGGACGCGCTCAATTTCGTGACGCGCGAACTCGCGAAGATGATCGTGCTCGATGGCGAAGGGGCCAGCCGGTTCGTCACCGTTGTTGTTCACGGCGCGCGCTCGGCGCCGGATGCCGACAGCGCAGCGCGGGCGATCGCGAACAGTGTGCTGGTGAAGACGAGCTGGTGCGGCGGCGATCCGAATTGGGGGCGCGTGCTCTGCGCGGCGGGCTATTCGCGGGCGCGCTTCGACCAGACGAACGTCGATATCGCTTACAAATCCGCGGCACTGCCCGCGATGCGTTATGCGCTGCGAAACGGACAGCCAACGCGCACGCCGCTCGCCAGTTTAATTGAAATCGTAGGGGCGAAAGAGTTCGAGATTCACGTTTTCCTGCACGCGGGAAAACGCGATGCGCAGATGTATGCGAGCGATCTCAGCGAAGAGTACGTCAGCTTCAACAAGGGCGACCTGAGCGATCCGAAAGCGCTCGGTGGTTAGCCGACCTAACGAGTGCAAGAGATCATCGGCAAAGCGGCTACGCTCCTGGAGGCGCTGCCCTACATCCAGCGCTTTCGGAACCAGATTTTCGTCGTGAAATACGGCGGCAGCTTCATGGATTCGCCCGATCCGGCGGAGCGGCATCGCGTCGCGCGTGAGATTGTTTTCCTCGAAGCGGTCGGCATCAATCCGGTCGTGGTGCACGGCGGCGGGAAGGCGGTCACCCTCGCGCTCGCGGCCGCGGACGTGCCGAATGAATTCATCCAGGGACAACGGACGACCACCGCGGCGGGGATGGAAGTTGTGGAACGTGTTCTCTCGCGCGAGATCAACCGGGAGATCGTCGCCGAGATTCAAAAACTGGGTGGGAAAGCCCGCGGGTTTGCGGGCTCCGATATTTTCAAATGTCGCAAGCTCGAGCTCCATGACGACGCGGGACGGCCGGTGGATCTCGGCTACGTCGGCGAAGTTTGCGGCGTCGAGGTTGAGCCATTGCGCGACTGCATTCGGCGCAACATTACCCCAGTGATCAGCCCGACCGCGCGCGGTCCTGATGGCCACATCTACAACTGCAACGCGGATATCGGCGCCGCCCAAACCGCGATCGCCTTGCGAGCGCGCCGCCTTGTTTTCATGAGCGATGTCGCCGGGCTGCTGCGTGATCCTCAGGACGCGACGACGCTCGTTTCGCATCTCGCGGTCGGCGAGGTGCCCGGTCTGAAGCAGGAGGGCGTGATCGACCGCGGAATGATTCCAAAAGTCGACAGCGCTGTGGCGGCGATTCAGAGCGGGGTGGAGAAAGTGCAATTCGTCGATGGCCGGATTCCGCACTCGGTGTTGCTTGAAATTTTCACTGACGCCGGCGTCGGGACGGAGGTGGTCCTTTGAGCGGTGCAACCGGGACGCGAGCGCTGTTCGACCGGAATGTACTGGCTTCGTATGGCCGCTTCGATCTCGAGCTCACGCGCGGCAATGGCAGCTACGTTTGGGACGCCGCCGGCCGGCGCTACCTGGATCTCGGTGGCGGGATCGCGGTCTGCTCGTTAGGCCATGCCAATGGAGAAATCGCGGACGCCTTGCACGCGCAGGCCCGAATCCTCGTGCACGTCTCGAATCTTTATTACACGGAGCCGCAAGGCCGCCTCGCCGAACAACTCGTTAGGCTGATTGGACCGGGACGCGTCTTCTTTTGCAACAGTGGCGCGGAGGCGAACGAGGGCCTCTACAAACTGGCGCGAAAGTTCGGCCACGATCGTGGGCGATTTGAGGTAATCACGGCGGAGAACTCGTTCCACGGACGCACGCTCGCGGGGATAGCGGCCACCGGGCAGGAGAAGGTAAAGAAAGGCTTTGAGCCGGCCGTGATCGGATTTCGCCATGTTCCCTACAACGATCTGAAGACTGTGAAAGCCGCGATCACGAATGAGACCGCGGCGGTGTTAATGGAAGCGATTCAGGGCGAAAGCGGAGTCGTGCCGGCGCACGTCGATTACTTGTTAGGCCTGCGCCAGCTCTGCGACGAACATGGTCTCCTGCTGCTGCTCGATGAAGTCCAGGCGGGACATTTCCGGACGGGCCGCTTCCAGAGCTGGCAGCGTCTTCTCGAGAACACGCCGGGTGCAGAATCTTTCCTGCCGGACGGGGTGTCGATGGCGAAATCGCTCGGCGGCGGGTTTCCGCTCGGCGCGTTCTGGGTACGCGAAGACCACGCGTCCCTGCTCGGCGCCGGTTCCCATGCGACGACGTTCGGCGGCTCGCCGCTCGGTTGCGCGATGGCGTTAAAGATCATGGAAGTGATCGCGCGAGACGGCCTGGCGGACCACGCGCGCAAGCTTGGCGCATCGATGGTGGTCACGTTACGCGAGATGCAAACGCGTTTTCCCCGCGTCATGAGCGAAGTGCGCGGTGTCGGCTTGATGATCGGGATTGAATTCGATCCGCGGTGCCCTGCTTTCGCCCGGAGCGAGTCCGCGCCCGCGCTCCAACTTGTGAATCGCCTGCACGAGCTGGGGGTTCTCACCGTGCCAGCGGCTTCCTCCGTGATCCGGCTTCTACCGGCGCTGAACCTGAGCGAAATCGAAGCCGCGGAAGGTCTGCGCGTGATCGAAAAGGTCGTGACCGAATTTGCGTCGTGAAACATCTGCTCGGCATCCAGCAACTGCAGCGCGCCGAGATCGAGGCGCTCTTCAAAGTCGCCGCGAAGTTGAAGCGGAATCGCGGCGTGTTCGTGGAGACGGCGCTGAAAGGCCAGACGTGGGCGCTGCTGTTTTCGAAACCATCCACGCGGACGCGGGTCTCATTCGAAGTGGGAATTCGCGAGCTTGGCGGTGGCGTCATGTTCCTGAATGCGAACGATGTTCAGCTCGGTCGCGGAGAATCGATCGCGGACACTGCGCGGGTCTTTGGCCGCATGGTTCACGGCACGGTCATCCGCACTTTTGCGCACCGCGACGTCGAGGATTTCGCAAAATTTTCCGACACCCCGACGATCAATGCGCTGACCGACGACGAGCATCCGTGCCAGATTCTAACGGACATTTTCACGTTCGAGGAAAAGCGCGCGAGCATCGCCGGGAAGGTCGTCGCGTTCTTCGGCGATGGCGTGTGCAATGTGGCGAACTCATGGCTGTTCGCGGCCGCGAAACTCGATTTCGAATTCCGGATCGCGGCGCCGGTGAAGTACCAGCCGTCCGCCGAGCTCCGCGCGCTTGCGGGTGGAAACATTATCTGCACGACTGATCCGCGCGCGGCCGCGCAGGGCGCCGATTTGCTGTATACCGATGTGAGCGTTTCGATGGGCCGGGAAGAGGAAACCGCCGAGCGGCTGCGCGAGCTTGCGCCGTATCAGATCAATCAGGCGATCGTCGAGTGCGCGAAGCCGGATGCACTGGTGATGCATTGTCTGCCGGCGCATCGCGGCGAAGAGATCGACGAGAAAACGTTTGAAATGAATGCGGCCACCATTTTCGATCAGGCGGAAAATCGACTGCACGTGCAGAAGGCGATCCTGGTAGATTGCGGCACGAGCTGGCGGTGGGCTCGGGCCTCAATCGACTCCGACGATGTCACTGCGCCGCTCGAATAACAACGAATCACGCCAGACGCCGACCCGTTTTCCGAGCCGTTCGCGACGTCCCAACTCGCGAAATCCGCACTTGCGGTGCCTTACCGCCGCGCGCCACGCCTCGCCCAATCCTGCGCTTTCATGCCATCGATCGCGAATGGCATTCGTGTTAACGCTGCCTCACGTCGCATGTTTCGCACCCGGAATCTCTCTCGTGATCCGCTTGCCGAAATGTCCGCGAACATGACAGACTCGACGGATGAATGACGCCGCCGTATCTCCCGAGAACAAACCAGATACCGAGACGGCGCTCTACGTCGGTGCGGCGGCCACCTTCGTGGTGGCGTTGTTGCCGTATGTGAATGTCCTCCTTCTGCCGAGCTATGTGGTCGGCGCGCTTGTCGCGGTCTGGTTCGCCATGTCGGTGCGGCGTCAGCCGTTGAATTTAAAGCAGGGCGCCAAGCTCGGTTTTCTCGCCGCGTTGCTCGGCTCCATCGCGGCCGCCGTCGTCTTCGACATTATCTGGCAGTTTTTCGATTACCAGCTTTGGCAACACCAGAACGCACAGCTGATGCTCGCGATCTTCCGCTCCTTCGCGAGCGACCGGACAATGGATGCGATGACGGTCGCGATGGCGCAAAACGAGGGTAAAGTTTTTCAGTGGTACATCGTGCTCGTGCAAGTGATCGCGGGCGCGATTTTCGCCGGAATATTCGGGTCGCTCGCGGGGATGCTCGGCGTCGTGATTTTTCGCAAGAAAATGCCGCGCGCCACGAGCGCGAATGTCCCCGATTAAAACGCGATTGACGCTACTTCCGCGAGAACGCGCCATCGCCGTCGTCGATGTAGACGGATTTTCCGACGCGGCTGAGATGCAGTGTCTGTCGCCATTCACCATCGGGAAAGATGCGGCTCGCTGCCACCACATCTGATTCGACTTTTTCGATAGCGATCGAGTCACGGTGAGTCATCGCTTCGGTGACGACACGGCCGTCGAGTGGATCCGCGGACGACAGGCCAAGGATCCCGAAGATCGTCGCCGCGAGATCAATGTTTCCGGTCGGCAAATCATCGGTCGCACCCGCGCGAAAGTCGGGACCGGCCGCGAAAAATATGTTGTGCACATCGAACGGGCTGAGCGTGTGGTGACTGCCTTTGCCGTCAATGCCGATGGCCGCGGCGACGATGCGGCCCGCCGTACCATTGCTGCTTTTCTCGCCATCCCAGCGGCACGACATGACGACGTCCGGAGCGAACGCGGTCTCCAGGTGCGCGCGCTCGAGCGGAAAAGTGCCCTCGTATTTCTCCCGCGCGAAAAGCACGCCGGCGATATCAGAATGCTGCAGCCACATGATCAGCCGCGCGGCCACAGCGGCGTCATGCTCTGCGACGTAGAACAGCACGGTCCCGCTATTCGTGGCCACCATGATTTCGCCAGGTTTCGGGTCGCCGCTCCGCTCCGTCATGGCGGTGAAGCCAGCCGCGTTTAATTCCGCCGGGAGGTCGATCGTGCGCTTCACGGTCGAGAAGCCGTGGTCGGAAACGACGAGGACGTCGGTGTCTTCGCGCATCTTCCTCGCCGTCAACGCGTCCAAAACCATGCCGAGACAGGTGTCGGAGTTTCTGATCCCGGCAAGCGCAACGTCGGCTCCGGGCGCGGTGTCGTGCTGCGCGCGATCGGGTTCGCTGAGCCAAAGCACCGAATAATCCGCGACCTGAGAGCGCCACAGGACGTCGGTCAGCGTTTTCGTGACGTAGGCATTGCGGGCGCTGCTCGGATCATCCGGCGCATTGAGGAACCGTCCGAACAGCCGTTGCGTTTCGTCGCGGATGGGGCTCGGCATCGGCGCCGCGGCGAAAATCGTGAAATCAGTTTTTGGCGTGATCGCGCTCGCCCATTCCGCCTTCCGATCGTGAAAGTACGCGACCGATTTGCTGCCCGCGACAGCCGTCCGGAGCCCGGCCGCGCGAGCGCTTTCCGCGATCGTCGGCACCGCCAGGTAATGTCCAGCGCTGATTGCGTCGCCGCGGTGAAAACTGTCGGGCTCGCCGGTGTCGATAATGCGATGCGCGTCGATCTGCGGGCGGTATTCGTGATTCGCAAGGAGGCTGTTTCGATTCGGATAAACGCCGGTCGCGAGGACGGCGCCGTTCACTTCCGTGGAGGTAGGATAGACCGAATGATGATGCGCGAAACGAACGCCATCCTTCGCCATCGCCCACAAGCGCGGCGTGCCGGTTTCGCTGACGAAGTCGGGCCGCATTCCGTCCCAGACCACGAGCACGACGTGATGGTGTGCCTCGATAGGCGGCTCCGCCAACGTGACGCGAGGAAGCAACGTCACCGCGGCGAAGATCGCCATTACAAAGCGTTTCATAGGCGAACGTGCGGGTGGGGACGGCGAACCGCTACATGACGGTCCACTTTGGGCGCCGCGTCTTCGAATTGTTCTCCCACAGCCGAACGCCGCCGCAGTAGGCGAGGCGGTTGTCCCCGCGCTCGAATCCTTTGGGGAGCGATTTGAAGAGGCGCGCGTTTCCCCCGCCCACCACGACTCGCTCGGCGATCATCGCGATCTTCAGCTGATTCAAGCAAACGAGTACCTTGCGTCGCCAGGCTTTCTGGCCGAGCCGGCGAAGTCCCTCGTTCCCAAGCACATCCTCGATCACCGCGCCGTCGTACGGCAAATGTCCGAGCTCGAGCGGAAGCAGGTTACTGCCCCAGATCAAAGCCGATCCAAGACCGGTGCCGAGCCCGAGAAAGAGCGTGCGATCGCGGCGGTAGCTGCCGAGCGCCTGCATCGCAGCGTCATTGATCACCCGGACGGGTTTGCCGAGCGGTTTCGCGAAATCGTAGCCGATCCAGCCCTTCGCGAGGTGGTAAGGTTCCTTCACGATTTCGCCTTTCGAGACGGGCGCTGGAAATCCGATCGAGATCGCGTCGTAAACCCATCCGTCGACATCTTTCTTCAAGGCCGCGACGAAGCGCTTTGGGGTGAGGCTCGGGCCGGAATCGAACTTCCGCGTTTCGTTCCGCGAGAGCATCAATTTGACGTGTGTCCCGCCAACGTCGACGACCAGAATTTTCCTCATTACTTGTCGTTAGGCCGAGCCGTGCGCGCGGTATCCGGGGCGCCGCCGTTGAAAGCGTCTCCAGCGCTTATCCGCCGAAGCCGAGCTTGCCGAAGAACCCGCGCCGCTCGGGTTTTACGGCAGTGCTCGGCGGCCAGCATTCGACGATCTCGAGCGCCAGAAACCGGAACAAAGTCAGGCGCGCAAATTTAAAATCGAGCCGAAGATTTTTTGCGATCTGGGCGATCGACCGCGCGCCGTTGAACTGGGACGCGAACTGCGCCTCGGCGACGGTCAGCCGGAGCCGCTGCACGCGTTCGTAGCCATCGCGCGTGTAGGCGGGGATGCGGTTCGAATCGGTGGCGGACGTCTCCGGCAATTCCGGCGACTGCAGAAAACGCAGGGTGCTCAGAGCCCACTGATCAATGTCCTCGTCCGGCGGGAGGTCGTCGACATAAGCGCCGAGATCGTCGGTGAGCTCGAATACGATCTGCACGCGCTTCGCCGTCCAAAGCTGCGCGAAAAGTTTCTGGCCGTAGTGCTGCACGAGCTGCATCGCGGGTTCCCGCAGGATCAAATTCTGCCGGGCGAGGGCGATGAAAAGCGGGCAGCCTGTCTCGCGCTGTTCCGCGCGCGCGTTTTCGGTTTGTTCCGCGTCCACATTCACGAGCGTAATCGGCGCTTCGGGGCAGTAAAGCTCGGGGTCGCGCGTGGTCACGAGCAGGATCTGGCCGTGACGCGCGATCAGCTCGAGCGGGGCGTGGTCCCAAAAGGCGCGGAGGATGCCGGTGAGCTTTTGTTTGCCGATTGTCTGCAGCGCCCAGTTCAAGGAAAAGAAACTGGTGTCGCCGGCGAAGAAGGTGTTTCCCGTGACCGGCAACGGTTCGACCGGAGTGGCAATCGGTGCCGCCTCCTCTGCGGGGGCCGCCGCTATCCAAGCCGGCGCCGGCTCCGCAGTTGGTTCAGCAAACTCATTCGGCGTCGGGGAAAATTGTTCGGGCGTCGGCGCGAAATCGACCTGCGGTGTCGGTGTGAATTTGGCGGCGGGCGGTGTCGGCTCGCTCGGTTTCGTGATGGGCGCGCTCCACCAGGCATCGCCACCGGCTCCGGCCGCAACTGCCGCGACGCCCTCAGTCTCCGAAGTTGCGAGCCCGCTGAAATCCGACGCCGGCGTGTTGTCGCCCTCGACAGCCGCCGCCTGCCAAGGTGGCAAATGGGCCGGATCCTCTGTAATGGGCGTCTCGGCTCTCGATTCGGCTGGCGTCTCGGACGAGGTGTTTTCAGTCAGCATGTAAGTCTCGACGGTTTTGGTGAGCAAATCAGAAGTGAACGGTTTGTTCAATGAGCCAATCACGTTACTCGCGCTCATCTGCTCCGGCAGCACATCGGTCCCGAATCCCGACATATAGACGACACGGGCCTTCGCTGTCGCCGGGTCGGCCGCGAGCCGCCGACTGACCTCATCGCCTTTCATATCCGGCAGGACGTAATCGAGCAGGATCAGGTCCGGTGGCGATGCCGCCGCAGCCGCCAGACCCTCCGTCGCGGTCGCGGCCGTCGTCACTTCGTAATGTGCTTCGCCGAGGATTTCCTGCACGAAGCTGAGCAGCATCAGACTGTCGTCGATCACGAGAATTTTGCGCGCCGCCGGCTCCGATTTTACCACGGCGTCGGGCGCGGTGCCGCGTGATTCATCCATTTGCCGGACCGCGTCCATCAGGAGGACCTGCCAATCGGTATCGATCGTCCGCGGGCTCTGTTCTGCGCCCGAAAGCTCGGAAATTTTTCCGCCCTTCCAATCGACGATTTCATTAAATGCGGCGACGCCTTCTTTCCCGAGCGCCGTCGCGTGGCGGACCTGCCCGGCTTCGAAAAAAACGCGCGCTTTTTCGCCTCGCGGCCCCGTGAATTCCAGCGCGGAGGTCGAGCCGCTCATGCATTTCAGCTGAATGATATCCGCAATGTGCAGGTCGCTCAGCGTGCCCTGAAATTTCTCGCCCTCCGACTGGCCGCCTGGCGCGAGGAGTGCCTCCACGAGCGTGACAAAATCCGCATGCGGAAATGGTTTCTCGAGGAAATGGATCGCGCCCAGTCCGGCCGCGCTCTCGCGGTGCGCGCTCAGGTGGACGCCGGTGAGGACAATGGCGCGCGCGTTCGGATGACTCGTGCGCAAGTCGTAGAGGAATTCCTGGCCGAGATCGTACGTCGCATCGATATCGAGAACGAAGAGGTCCGGCCGGTCGTGCATCACGAGCTGCTGGGCTTCGCCGAGACTTTTCGCGAGGCTTACTTGCGCAGCGGGCGCTGCTTCGCCGAGCGCGCGCACGATGTCGGCGCCGAGCTGTTCGTCGGGCTCCAGGACCAGAACACGTCCGCCGGATGGTGGATTGTTCGGGAGGGCGGGCGACATGGAATTCAATGGGGAATGCGTGCCGGGCGTCGTGCAAACAGTCGCGCGCAGCCGCGTCTTAGAGATGCCTGCTTATCGTGAAATGGAAAGTCTTTTCCGCGGGGAAAACCTCCCGAAGAGACCACGTCAGACACGGGTCGGCGGCGAAACGAAACCGACGCACGCGCTGAAAAGCGGACGCCACGCGAATGGCGTCCGCCGAAGTCAGTCAGCCGAGCTGAATAATCAGCGCCGACTAGCGCGTATGAACGCCGGTCGTCACCGCATGACCGTTATCGGTCTTGACGGTGGTCGAGCAGCTGCTGAGAGCTGCCACCAAAACGACGGCGCCGAGCGTGGAGAGGAGGATATTTCGCATAAGTATTTTTTGATTAACACCTTCTATTCGGAAAGACGAGAGTTTCTGATCGTCTCGCTTCTATTTCCGCAGCCCTTCAGCGAGCGAAGCGCGCCGCGAGTTCGCGCCGGCTCACTTTCCCGCGTTCGTTGGTCGGAATTTCATCGATAAAAAAGATCCGCTTCGGCACCTGCCATCCGCTGAGCCGGCGTCGGCAATGATCGAGCAGTGCGCGTTCAGTGACATCGGTTTGCGCGACGACGCAGGCTGCGACTTCCTGATTCCTCGTGGCGGACTCGCGCGCGAACGCCACCGCTGACCGCACCGCCGCATGCGCGAGCAGCTCCGCTTCCACATCCGCCGGGTTCACTTTTTTGCCGGCCACATTGATCAGGTCGGACACGCGGCCGACGATCCGCAAACCGTGCGCGGTTTTGGCCATCAGGTCGTCCGGTGCGAACCAGCCATGTCCCAACCGCTCTTCCTCAGCGACTGGGAAATAGCCATCGCCCACGGCGGAACTCCTGACGCGCACACGGCTCGCGCCCTCCGCCGCATCAGCTAATTCCACCTTCACTCCCGTCATCGCCTCTCCGACCAAACCGCTTTCTTCGAGCGCAGCTTCCCGATCGTAACAAATGCCGCCGCATTCCGACGAGCCGTAGAACGAGTGGATCGAAAGGCCGAATTTGTCCCGGAACTTGCGCGCAAGTTCAAGCGGCAGGGGCGCGCCGGCGGAAATGCAGAGACGCAGCCGCGGGAGCGGCGGGGGATCGTCCATCTCGGCGAAGGCCTGATAGAAAACCGGCATGCCGGCAAAAACCGTCGCGCCGGTCCGCGCGAGACCATCGAGCACCGCCCGCGGCATGCGGTCGCGGCTCAAGACGAGCGGCACACCACGCGCGACGAGCGGCGTGAGCAAGTTACTGAAGCCGTACGAATGTGAAATCGGCACGACACCGAAATTCAGATCGTCGGCGACGATGCCCATCGTATCGCAAATCTGGGTGCAATCGGCGAGCAGTTGCTCGCTGCGGAACCGAATCCCACGCGGCGCGGCGGTGGTGCCGGAAGTCAGCTTCAGCAGCACCGGGACCGGTCCGGCCCACGCAATGTCTGAAACCTCCCGCACCATCTCGATCGACAGTTTTCCTTCCTTCGCCGTGATGATTGCCGACACCCCGCACGTCTCGATCGCCGCGCTGCGGTCGCGTTCTCCCATCGTGCTTTCCAATGGCAGAATCACCGCGCGCCGGCGCAGACAGGCGATGAGGAGCGCCGGCCACGCGAAATGATTGCCAGTCTCGATCGCCACCACGCTCCCCGCTGAGACAGGCGACAATTCACCCTTTTCGAGCTGCGTTGCTTCCGCGTCGATCTCGCGGAAACTCCGCGCCACCGCGCCGGACGTTTCGAAAATCGCCGCGTGGTCGGAAAAGCGTTCCACTACCTTCGCCCACGCGGCGAGCAAAGCGTCGGCGCCCGAAGAGTTCATCCCTTGCGCGAGGAGCCGAACGTGTCTAAATTTCGGACCCCTTTCCCATCATGAAAGCCGACATTCATCCTAAGTATAACGAGACCGATATCGCGTGCGCTTGCGGCGCTGTTTACCACACCCGCTCGACGCGTGATGACATTAAAATCGGCATCTGCGCGGCTTGCCATCCGTTTTTCACGGGGGAACAAAAGTTCGTCGATACCGCGGGCCGCGTCGAGAAATTCGCACGCCGTTACGGTGGCACGAAGGCGAATCGCGCCGGCGTGGGCGCCAAGAAAGCTTAGCTCGTCACGCGATCGTTAGCGGCGGTCTTGGACCGCCGGTCTTCGCGTACCCATACACCTTTGCCCGTCATCGACCTGCGCTCTTACGACGATGGACTTTAATTCGCTCATCGAACGCAAGCGCGAGCGGTTCGAGCAACTCGAGCGCGAGATCGCCGATCCTGCGCTCTTCGATAATCGCAAGCGCGCGAGCGACACCATGCGCGAGCATTCCGGCCTGAAGCAATTGCTCGCGCTTTCGGACGAGCTGAACACCGCGCGGCGCCAGCTGGAAGATAATCGCGAGCTGGCCAGCTCGACCGATCCCGAACTCGCGGCGATGGCGCAGGAAGAAATTCCAGAAATCGGAAAGCGGCTGGCCGATCTCGAGCGCGATTTCCAGATCGCGCTCCTGCCGCCGGATGAAAACGAAAACCGCGACGCGATCGTGGAATTGCGTGCCGGAACTGGCGGCAGCGAAGCGGCCATCTTCGCCGCCGATTTGTATCGGATGTACAATCGGTATGCGGAGGCGGCCGGCCTGAAAATCGAGGACCTCGAATCAAGCCCGTCCGAACTCGGCGGCTTAAAGGAAGCGATCTTTAAAGTTTCGGGCGAAAGCGTTTTTCGTCAGCTCCGTTTCGAGAGCGGAGTGCACCGTGTGCAGCGCGTTCCGGCCACGGAAGCGCAGGGTCGCATTCACACTTCCACCGCGACGGTCGCCGTCCTTCCGGAAGCGGAGGAAGTGGATCTGGAGTTGAAAGCGGAAGACCTGCGGATCGAAGTCTGTCGCTCGGGGGGACCGGGCGGCCAGGGCGTGAACACGACCGATTCCGCGGTGCAGATCATGCACATTCCGACGGGTCGCATCGTGCGTTGCCAGGACGGTCGGAGCCAGCAGAAGAACAAGGAAAAGGCGCTGACCATCATGCGCGCGCGCTTGCTCGAGGATAAGCAGCGGGAAGAGGAGGCGAAATATTCCGCGCACCGAAAAAGCCAGATCGGCTCCGGCGGCCGCGAAGAGAAAATCCGGACCTACAACTACGCGCAGAACCGCGTCACCGACCACCGCATCGGGCTGACGCTCTACAATCTCGATCGCTTCATGGAAGGCGATATCGTCGAGATGATCGCCGCGCTGCAAAACGCCGATCTGCAGGAGCGGCTGCAGGAATCGACGCTGGCGTCCTGACCGGGCAGCGCAACACGTAGCCGAGGCAGGCAGGAATGCCTGCCCTACAATTTCCGGTTTGACGCAAGGCAGGAATCCGCCCGCTTTCGCACGCTCTGTCCGTTAAAGTCTTGAGGTGAACGACGCCATGACCAGAGTTGCGCCGTGACCGGTTTCGCCGCGCAATTGCTCATCCTGTCCTGGGCGGCGCTTTCCATTTTCTCCGTCGGCATCGCGCTTTGTCACCGCTTCACCCGACTTCGCGGTCTCGAGCTGATCGCCTACGGCGCGGCCGCCGGCGTTTTCGTCCACGCCGCATTCGGCGTGTCGATTGCGCTTGATTGGCACCTTCGGCACGTCACCGCGATAGGACTTCTCGTTTGCGGGACGCTCGCGCTCGCGTATCTCGCTCGGCTCAAAATTTGGCGAGAGCTGGGAGCGGAACTGAACGGCCAAGCCCGCGCGTCACTCGCCATCTGGGTCGCCTTCGTGCTCGCCTGTCTCGCGGTTGTCCATCTCGACGTGCGCTGGCCGACCAAGCTCCCAGACGGCCGCTACATCTTTAAGACGCACACTTCGAATGTGAAGGTGCAATATCTGACCGGTCTCCCATCGGATAATTACATCCCGTACCTCGTCTCTGAATTTTTCGCGCGTCGCATCTCATTCCAGGAGGTCCGGCCAATTCTTCCCGGAAACGAAATCAGCAACCGCACGATCCTGATGTCCCTCGTCGACCTGCCATTCCGCACGCTGCTGGCACGGCACGAGAAGCTGCCGCGTGACCTCGGCAAGTTCGATTACATTGGCGCCCGCTGGCCGGATGTCGCGAAGCTGAATGACGACAGCTCGTTCGATCAGTTCTTCCCGGTTGGGGTGCTGCTGAACGCGCTCCTGCTCCTCGCGTTGCTCGCGTTCATCTCCCATTTGTACCACGCGGCGGCGCTCGCGACGGGCAGCCTGCTTTACGCGACCAGCCCTTACCTGATCGGGCAGACGATCTTTACCTGGCCGAAAGCGCTCGCCGGTTTTTTCCTCGTCCTTTGCTGGAATTCGATGCGGCGCGGCCACGACGCAAAAGTGGTCGCGCTGCTCGCCGCGCTCGCGTTTCATTCGCATCCAGCGAGCATCGTCGCGGCAGCCTGTCTGGGCGTTTGGTACCTGATCGACGCGCGGCGCGCGCGGGCAACTGGTCGATTTCGAGAAAAAGCTCTCGCTCCGAATCCCCGTCTCCGCGGGTTCTCGCCCAGCTGTCATCCCGAGCGCAGCGAAGCGGAGTCGAGGGACCCCGTCGTGTCACCGACGGTTCAGCCGCGGAGTCAGGCACTCCCGTGCTCGCCGTGCTAATTCGTTTCAATGGCGTGAGATCACCGTTGATACAGCCCCGGGATTCCTCGACTGCGCTCGGAATGACCGAAGTAGGAACGGAGTCCTACCGGTCAGGGACCAGGCGGTAATCCGATTTGTCCCACAGATATTTGAGCTGGATCTGCGTCGCCCGAATCGCAGAAGCGGGCGTGCCGGGGCCGCCGATGACGAGAAGATCGTTCGACCCCGCGCGCAGACTCGCGGCCGGGACCAGCTTTTGCGCGCGCACCCAGCCGGTGTATTGAAAACGCATCTGCCTAACGAGTGGTGCGGTTTCACCACGATACCCAGGATCGGCAAGGTCCGGCAGCGCGAGCGTGACCGCGCCGATGTTTTCGCCATTCAGATAAATCTCCGGCGGCGAATCCATGTAAGGACTCGCGACTTCGAAGGTCAGCAGCGCAACCAGCGGTTGCGATTCAATTCCAAACTGAAAGGACGCTCCGGTCTGGATGCTCGCGCCAATGCGAATTGTTTCGTCGGCCAGTGTCGCAGTCACGGTACCGAAAGCTTCCTGGTCCTGGACCGGCGCATGCAGCGGCGCCGCGGCCGCAAATGGTTCCGGGATCAAGTCGCGGTGTTCTGCGCTGAGCGGATGCAGGACTTCCGTGCTCGTCATCCAATCCAGATACGCGCCGCGGATCGTCGTGCCGTCGCCCGGCACCTCGATGTCGATCGTCGAAACGCCGGCCATCGGCACCATCACCGTTTGCGATGTCGGCAGCTCGATCCCGCTGCCGAGTGCGCCCGAGCGCAGGACTTGCGTCCCAGATTCGTCCCACGCGATGAGGCTCGGCTGCTGGTTCGTTTTGTCGTCAAAAAACAAACGAAAGAGCAGCACCCGAAAGTCTGCGCGCGGCCGGGCAAGGCGAATGCGGAAGATGGTCTGCGCCGCCACTCCCGGGGTCGCTTGCGGTGGCACCACCGTCACCGCCTCAACCCACGACGGCGCGCTCTGTGGCTTCGAGTTCTGCGGCGTCGACAGCCTTAGATCCAGCCAGGCACTTCCAACGCTCGAGTCTGCGGCCACGCCCGGTTTACCTGTTTGGTCGATCGCGACAGCTTCCTGCCCTCGCGCCGAAAGCGCGGACAAGACGAAAAGGGAGACCGCGGCGACGCGAAGCAGCATTTGGCCCGCGAGATTACCTTAGCGCGGCTTGAACTGCAAACTACTCGTCATCTCAAATACAGCGGACAGAATGCTGTAGACGACGAAGCCGACGATCGTTGCGATCAAGACGATGATGAACGGCGGAATCAACGCCGAAATCACGCGCACCGTGCGATCCAGCTCGCGTTCGTAAACGTCAGCGATCGTTTGCATCGTTTGTGCGAAGTGGCCGGTCTGCTCGCCGACCGCCATCATGTCCGTCAAGAGATCCGGGAAAAGATTTTGCGCGCTCAGCGCCGCGGAAAGCGTCGCGCCGTCGATCACCGCGCGGCGAACCTCGCCGAGCTTCACTTCGAGATATCGGTTGCCGGCGATTTCCGTGACCAGATCGATCGCCTTCAATAACGGAATGCCATTCTCCATCAAGGTGCCGAGGGTGCGCGAAAATTGCGCATAGTAACGGTGCCGAATGATTCGGCCGTAGCCAGGCACCAGGAGACGAAAGCGGTCCCATGCGATCCGGCCCTCATCCGTGCGGACGAAGGCGCGGAAGCCGATCACGCCGCCGACCACGGCAAGCACAGCGACCCACCAGTAGCCGACGATCAAATGATTCGCGCCGAGCAAAATCCGCGTCGGGAGCGGCAGCATTCCGCCATTCTGGGTCATGAAGCCGGTCAGCTGCGGCACCATGAAAGTAATGAAAATGGTGATCAAGCCCGCGCCGGCAAGCGCGAGGAAAGCGGGGTAGATGAGCGCTTGTTGCACGCGATCGCGCAGGTTTTTCGCCTGCATGAGATGCTCGACGAGTCGCGATAAAATGTCGGGCAGCGCGCCGCTGGCTTCCCCCGCGGCCACCAGGTTGACGTAGATGGCCGGAAAGATTCGCGGAAAATCGCGCAACGATTGTGAGAAGCTCCGCCCGTCGATCAGCGCCTGATGCATCGCGTGGGTCATCTGCTGCACGCGCGGCTGCTTGATCCGTTTCTCAAGCACGGAGAGCCCTTCATCGAGCGTCATCCCCGCCTTCAGTAAATGGCCGAGTTGCTCGGTGAAAATCAGCAGCTGGCCGTGCGGGATTTTCAGCTTTGCGTTCGCAGCGGGCAACGGACCCGCGGCCGGCGTGGCCCCGCGCGTCACCACTTGCGGCGCGACACCGACCGCCTCGATCCGAACCGGGATGTAATGCAGTTGCTCGATCTGGCGAATCGCCACTGCACGGTCGGGACAATCCAGGACGCCTTCGACCAGACCGCCCTGCGCGTTTCGGGCCCGGTAGGAGAATTGCGCCACGCCGGATTTTAGCGCGGACGATCGATATCGTCTACCTGGGTGTGTGATTCGCTGTCCCGCGACGGTTCACGTCTTCACGAAAAGCATTGCTTCGGTGCGGCGCGCCCGATAACCAGAAGTCGCCTCGCGCTGATTCTGTTGGCTGCGAGCAATTGCCGGCCGTCCTTCACGTTGTGAAAAGAGCTTTCGCGGTTTCATTCTTAGCCCTGGCATCTTTGTCAGGGCTGGGCACCTGTGGAGCTTTTACGGTCGAGCAAATTCTGGGCGCTCCTTTCCCCTCCGAGCTGATTGCGGCGAAGGGGAGTCCGCGCGTCGCGTGGGTCTTTGATGACAAAGGAGAGCGAAATGTGTGGATCGCCGACGCTCCGGCTTTCATGCCGCGACAGGTCACCCATTACAAAGGCGACGATGGCCAACAGATCGCCAGCCTTCGGCTAACGCCCAATGGTAAGACAGTACTGTATGTACGTGGCAGCGAAGTGAATGCTGCTGGTAGCTCAGCTAACCCGTTAAACCTAACGAAAACGCCGAAACAACAGGTCTGGGCCGCAGAAGTTGACGGAGGGGCGCCGCGCCTGCTCGGTGAGATGGGATGCAGCGAAGAAGGTTGCGAAGATCTCCAAATTTCTCCCGATGGACGGACCGTTGTGTGGTCAGCTAAGAAGCACCTTTGGATAGGACCGGTCGCAGGCAACACGAAACCCGAACAACTGGAAGAGCTAGCCGGCGACAACGATAGTCCCCGCTGGTCGCCGGACGGGACGCGGATTGCCTTTCACTCGAATCGCAAGGATCACAGCTACATCGTAGTCTTGGAGTTGGCCACGCACAGTCTCGTCTACCTCATACCGTCAACGGATCGCGATAGGACGCCGCGCTGGGCGCCCGATAGTAAGCAGGTTGTCTTTATCCGACAGCCCGGCCGTGAATTCAAACGCGCCATCATCCCTTTGTATCCCGATCCTTGGTCGCTCTGGATCGCCGACGCTCAGTCCGGGGCCGGCCGGGAATTGTTTGCCAGTGGGAACGCGATGGAAGATTCGTTGTCGCCCTTCGCGGATGCCGCGTTGCAATTTACGGGCGCGGGGCGGGTCGTCTTTGCGTCCGAGAAAGACGGGCGCAACCACCTCTATTCCATCGCCCTCGATGGCGGCGCGCCGCAACTCCTGACCCCCGGTGATTTCGATGTCGAAGATGTCGAGTTAAGCGCCGATGGCCAAAGCGTTCTCTATAGCTCGAACCAGAACGATGTCGATCGCCGACATCTCTGGCGAGTGCGCAGCGCCGGCGGTGAACCGGAGGCGCTCACGAGCGGGGAAACCATTGAGTGGAATCCGGTTGAAACCGGCGATGGGAAGCACCTGTTGTGCCTCGGATCTACCGCGACTTCGCCGCCAATGCCGTATCGGGTGAGCGCAGGTCGACGCGAGCCGATTGCAGCAAACCTGATCCCGCGCGATTTCCCGGAAAAGGAGCTAGTGACGCCGCGGCCGGTGGTCTTCCAGAGCGAAGATGGAACACCGGTGCACGGGCAGCTCTTCGTTCCAAAGGAGCAGAAGACGCCGGGACCCGCCCTGATTTTTACTCACGGTGGACCCATCCGGCAAATGCTGCTCGGCTTCCACTACATGCAATACTACAACAACGCCTACGCTGAGAACCAATACCTAACGAGTAAAGGTTACACCGTCCTTTCGGTGAACTACCGGTTAGGTATCATGTACGGCCGCGCCTTCCGGCAGCCGGCGAACGCGGTCTGGCGCGGTTCGGCGGAATATCAGGACGTCCTCGCCGGAGCGAAGTATCTACGGGGGCTCAATAATGTCGACCGCGAGAGGATCGGCTTGTGGGGCGGCTCTTATGGTGGATTTCTTACTGCGCTCGGTCTAGCGAGGAACTCGGACATCTTCCACGCCGGGGTGGACTTTCATGGCGTCCACGACTGGGCTTCGTTCCTCCCGATGTGGGAGGAGGCGCCGGAGACGGCACCAGACGTGAAGGAAGCGAAGGAGCTCGCCTTTAAGTCCTCGCCCGTCGCGAGTGTCACCACTTGGAAGTCGCCGGTTTTGTTCGTGCACGGAGACGACGATCGAAACGTCCCGTTTCAACAAACAACCGATCTCGTGCAGCGGTTGCGAGCGCAGCATGTAACTGTTGAGCAACTGATCCTGCCGGATGAGATCCACGACTTACTTCGATGGAGTAATTGGGTGCGCGCCTACCAGGCGACCGCAGAATTCTTCGATCGTAAACTTACCGCGAAACCCCAGCCGTAGCCCAGTCAGCATTACACCTATGAAAGTCGTCACTATCATTGTCCGGTCTCTTCTGGGACTGGTCTTCGCGGTCTTCGGATCGAATGCGTTCCTTCATTTCATGCCTATGCCCCCGATGACTGGTTATCCAGGAGAATTCATCGGCTCGATGAATGCGACAGGCTACCTGCAGGCCGTGGCAGCGGTCGAGGTCGTCGGCGGCGTGCTGTTACTGTTAGGCTTCGTTCCGCTCGGTCTCCTCATGATCGGGCCCATCGTGGTTAACATCGTTTTCTACCACTTGTTCATGGATCGCAATGGACTACCGATGGCCGCAATCATCTCCGCGCTATCCTTGTTCCTGCTTTGGCGTTCCTGGGGATCCTTTACCGGGATCGTGCGGCTGGAGCGCCGCTTTTAAGAGCGCACGCGCACGATGGCCGTAACGGATTGCCAAGGTTTGTGCGTAGAACAAGGATGTCAATGCAATGAGATTTCCCCCCTTTTCGGTCCTCATAGCTATTTTGTTTCTCGTGTCGACCACCGGACTGCGAGGCGAAACATCGTCGGCTGAGCGCGTGATCGAGATCCAACATGCACTTCAGGCCGCAAAGCTGGACGGCTGGTTGTTCTATGACTTCCGCGGCAGCGATCCGCTTGCCTTGCGAATTCTGAGACTCGACGAGCACGCGGTTGGCTCGCGGCGCTGGTTCTACTTCATCCCAGCCTCGGGTGAGTGCACCAAAATCGTGCACCGCATTGAAGCAGCGAAGCTCGACGCGTTACCTGGAAAACGCCTCGAATACAGCAGCTGGAAAGAATTGCACGGGCGCCTACGTAAGACGTTGACCGCAGCGAACAAGCAGCCGCGCGTCGCGATGCAATATTCGCCGCTCGCAGATGTTCCTTACATGTCCCGCGTCGATGCCGGGACGATCGAACTCATTCGGTCGTTTGGCGCTGATGTCGTCACGAGTGCGGAATTAGTGCAGCAATTCGAAGCTGTCTGGTCGCCCGAGCAGCTCCAAACGCACATCGAAGCTTCCGACAAAATGCACCGCATTTTCTTCGACGCGTTTGGTGAGATTGCGCGCCGGGTTAACGCTAATCAGCCGACGACCGAGTACGATATTGAACAATTTGTCCTCGCCCTGTGGCAGCAGGAAGGAATGGGCGGCGAACACGCGGACGCGATCGTTTCCGTGAACGCGAACACGGCTAACCCTCACTACACGCCACAGCGCGAAACGGCCTTGCCCATCAAACGGGGCGATTTTGTCCTGCTTGATCTCGCGTCGAAACTGCGCACACCTGGCGCGGTCTTTACCGACCAGACCTGGACTGGCTACGTCGGAGAAACTGTCCCGGAAGAGTACACGCGCATCTTCCAGATTGTGCGCGACGCTCGCGATGCGGCGGTCGAGTTCGTACGGACACATGTGCGCGCTGGCAAAACAATCCGCGGCGCCGAGGTCGATGATGTCTCGCGCGGCGTGATCACGCGCGCCGGTTATGGCGAATACTTCACGCATCGGACCGGGCATTCCATCGGTGAGGAAGTCCACGGCAACGGCGTCAACATCGATAACTTCGAGACGCGCGATTCGCGCCGGATTACGCCGGGCGTGTGCTTCTCGATCGAGCCCGGGATTTATCTCCCGGGGAAGTTTGGCGTCCGATCCGAGATCGACGTCTATGTCCGTGAGAAAGATATCGAAGTCACGGGCCAGCCGATTCAGACGGAGGTCGTGCCGATTCTCGAGGCGCGGTAAGCTTGCTTCGAGCCGTTGGCCTAACGAGTGCAAATGAGCATCATCGGAACGGTCGAGAGCGTCTGGCGCTATCCGGTCAAGAGCATGCGCGGCGAACAACTTGAAGAGATTTTTGTCACCACCGCTGGAGTCCGAGGCGATCGGTTATTTGCCATTCGCAGTTCCGCCGCCCCTGCGGAATTTCCTTACTTCACCGCGCGGCAACAACACGAGATGCTCCGGTATCGGCCGTGCTTTCGGGACAGCGACGGAACCGGCCACGGCGGTATTATCGTCGAGGTTGAAACGCCGAGCGGTGAAAGGCTCCGCGTTGACGATCCTGCACTCATCGAGCAAATCCGGCGCGGGATCGACGACAAGCATCAGGTGAGTCTGATGCGCTCAGACCGCCCGCTTACCGACGCGCGCCCGATCTCGATCTTCAGTTTACAGACCGCGCGAAAGCTCGGGCAGGAAACTGGCACGACGTGGGATCGGCGACGATTCCGCGCCAACATCTACCTCGATCTGCCCGGAACGCGCGGCTTCGCCGAGGATGATCTTGTTGGCCGCGAGGTACGCATCGGTCGCGAAGTCATCCTCTCCGTTGTCAAAAAAGATGGCCGATGCGTGATCGTTAATCTCGATCCGGATACTGCGGCCGCGGCTCCCGCATTGCTGAGACAGGTGGCGCAGGCACACGACGGGAAGGCCGGGGTGTACTGCGACGTTGCTTCCGAAGGCATCGTCCGGTCCGGCGATGCAGTGCAGCTGCTCCCTGAAGCAAACTAGCTGCGCGGCTCGCAAAATTACGCCGGCTGCTTCAGACCGTCGCAGTGAGCTTCGTAGCGTTCGATCAGCGCCGCGATCTTCGATTCGAAGCTGTCCTGCGCGGAATAGAGTTCGCCGATCGGCTCGGCGAAATCTTTTTGCTTAAGCTCATCTTCTATCGTCAGCGTCAGCTCGGCCAGAGTGGCGATGTTCGCCTTGGAATGAAATTCCATCTCCTTCAGCTTGGAGAGAACGGCCATCGACTTTTCGTGTTCTCCCGGGGCGGCTGGTTCTTGCTTCGGAGCTTCGGTCGATTCGGCTATCTGCGCGTCGGGACTTTCATCTTTTTTTGCCTTGCGGGACTTTCGTGCGCCCGCGCCAGCAGACTTTGTTTGATCGTGTTCTTTTTCCTGGGCGACTTTCTTATCGTGGGCGACGTTTCGAGGATCGGACATTTGATACCTATACACGCGTTCCGTTCGCGCCGCATCCTCTCGTAAATGGAGGAACGATTGGCGGCACCGAGACCAGGGCAGATTCTGCTGCTGACTCTGCTCGCGATGTTTGCCTTCGCGGCCAACTCTCTGCTTTGTCGAGCGGCCTTCAAACAAACAGCGATTGATCCGGCGACGTTCACGGTCGTGCGCATTTTGTCGGGCACGATCGTGCTGTGCCTGATTGTTAAAAGACGGTCGGAGAGGTGCGCAGGCAATTGGCCGTCGGCGATGGCGCTTTTCGTCTATGCGGCCG
>JALYZW010000266.1 GCA_030945725.1 Verrucomicrobiota bacterium
ATCGGGTCGCTTCTCGTTCCTCGGATTTAGTCCACGCACGATCGTGCGCTTGGAGGGCGACAAGCTGACCATCACCGATCTCGCGGGAACCGAAACGCGCGAAGTCGCGGGTGATCCGTTGCGCGAACTCGAGCGCGTGATGAGCGGGTTCCAATTCGCCGCGAACCCAGGACTGCCGCGGTTCGGCGGCGGCGCCGTCGGATTTATCGGCTACGACATGGTCCGCTTTTTCGAATCCAAAGTGACGATGCCCCCGCACGACGACCTGCGTCTGCCGGAGATGATTTTCAGCATCATGCAAACGCTGGTCATTTTCGACCATCGCTTCCGACGCGTGAAGATCGTCGCGAACGCGTTCGTGTCAGATGACTCCGATCTCGACGCAATTTACGACACCGCGGCGAGTGCAATCGACACTGCGCTGCAAAAGCTCACGGCGCCGGCTCGACTCCCTCCGATCGATGCCCAACGTGCGATCACGCCCCCAGAGACTCGAAGTAACACGCCGCAGGATGTCTTCGAACGGAATGTCGAAATCGCCCAGGAGCTCATTCGCGCCGGGGACATTTTCCAAGTCGTGTTGTCGCAACGATTCGCGGCGGATTATTCGGGCGACCCGCTCTCGTTGTATCGCGCCCTCCGTCTCGTCAACCCCTCCCCCTACCTGTTCTGTTTGCGCTTTGGCGACGAATTTTCGCTGATCGGCAGCTCGCCGGAAATGCACGTGCGCGTCGGCGATGGCGCGGTCGAAGTGCGGCCAATCGCCGGGACGCGCCGGCGCGGGCGAACGCCCGAGGAGGACGCCGCGAACGTCGCTGAATTATTGGCGGACGAAAAAGAACGCGCGGAACACGTGATGCTGATCGACCTCGCGCGCAATGACGTCGGCCGCGTCGCCGAAATCGGCAGCGTACGCGTGACCGAGCAGATGACCGTCGAACGCTACAGCCACGTCATGCATCTCTGGTCACACGTCATCGCGCGTCTGCGTAGCGACCTAACGGCCTTTGACGCTTTGCGCGCGACGTTACCAGCCGGGACAGTCTCAGGCGCGCCCAAGATTCGCGCGATGCAGATCATAACTGATCTCGAGAAAACGAAGCGCGGATGTTATGCGGGGGTCGTCGGCTACTTCGGTTTTGATGGCGCGCTCGATTGCTGCATCGCGCTCCGCTCGATTGTGCTGAAAGAGGGCGTGGCGTACGTCCAGGCCGGGGCGGGGATCGTCGCCGACTCGATCGCCTCGGCCGAGTATCGCGAGACCTTGAGCAAAGCCGCCGCGATGATCGAAGCGATCGGGCGGGCCCGCGACATTAGCCATGATCCTGATCATCGATAACTACGATTCGTTCACTTACAATCTCGCCCAGTATTTCGGTGAACTGGGATGCGACGTCGTAGTAAGGCGCAACGACGAGATCACGGTCGAGGAGATTGGCGTTATGGGCCCGGAGCGGATTTGCATTTCGCCGGGACCTGGCCGGCCGGAGGACGCGCACCTCAGTAACGCTATTCTACAAACTGTGGCGAGAAACATTCCCACGCTCGGCGTTTGCCTTGGCCATCAATGTATCGCTTCTGTTTTCGGTGCTGAAGTGGTCAGGGCCGACCGACTGATGCACGGAAGAACTTCTCGCATCGAGCACAACGGCGCGGGCGTTTTCCGCGAACTGCCAAACCCGTTTACCGCGACGCGTTATCATTCACTCATCGTACGGCGCGATTCAGTCCCGGCGTGCCTTGAGATCACTGCTGCAACGCCGGAAAGCGAGATCATGGGTCTGCGCCATCGGAAGTTTCCGATTCACGGCGTGCAATTTCATCCGGAATCCGTGCTGACGGAGAATGGGAAAACGTTGCTCGCGAACTTTCTCGCCACGTAAGAGCTAATGTCGCTGCGCGCGACTTGTCACCCCGAGCTGCGCAGACGGCGAGGGACCTCTCTGATTCAGACCGCGCGCTGCTTTATCGCGCACTGCGACCATGCAATGGCTTCGTCGGTCCAGTGTGACCTGCGGAAAATCGTCACGCAGGGGTGGGATCCTTCGCCGTCTGCGCGGCTCAGGATGACATAGCGGCGGGCGCGACCACCGCGCGAATTGCCCGCAGTTGCCGAAGCATTTCTTCGTATTCTTGGAAGTCGAGCGCCTGCGCAGCATCGCATAAAGCCGTCTCAGGCGTTCCGTGAACTTCGACCATGACGCCATCCGCGCCGGCGGCCACGCCTGCCCGAGCCAGCGGCGCGACCATGTAATTTTTTCCCGCCGCATGCGACGCATCCACGATCACCGGCAGGTGAGAAATTCGGCGGATCGCCGCGAGATCGAGCGTGTTCCGCGTGTGCTGCGCGAAGGTGCGGACTCCGCGTTCGCATAAAATGACGCGATAGTTTCCTTCCGACATGATGTACTCGGCGGCGAGGAGCCACTCGTCGAGCGTCGCCGCCATTCCACGCTTCAATAAGACGGGCAGTCGTGAGCGGCCGACACGGCGCAGAAGCGAAAAGTTTTGCATGTTTCTCGCGCCGATCTGAATCACGTCGCCGTAGTGTTCAACCAGATCGACTCCGTTTTCGTCGAGCGCCTCGGTGACAATCTTGAGGCCGAAGGCTTTGCGAACGTCCGCCATAATCTCGAGTCCCTCCTCGCCAAGACCAGGAAAGTCGTAGGGCGAGCTTCGCGGTTTAAAGGCGCCGCCACGGAAAAACTTCGCGCCGCTGCGCGCGACTGCTTCGGCCACCGCGAAGGCCTGCGCGCGCGTTTCGATTGCGCACGGACCCGCGATGATCGCAAGTTCGTCGGCGCCAATCGATGCCTCGCCGACGTGGACCGCGGTGCGGTCGGGCTGGAGATCGAGCGTGATGAGCTTGTATGGCTTGCTCACGCGAATCGCTTCCGCAACGCCCGGCAAATTCTCGAAACGCGCCGTATCGACTGCGCCTTGGTTGCCGGTCACGCCAATTGCAGTCCGCGTCGCGCCCGGCATCACATGGGACCGAAAGCCGAGCTGTTCGATCAGCCGAACAACGCCCGCGATCTCCGTTTCGGCAGCGCCGGCTTTCATCACGATCAGCATCCGGCGATGAACTTACTCGGTCAGCAAATTCGCTCAATCTCTCGTCTTCAGTGCCACCGTCACGCAGGCCACTGGTGATGACCTGCTCGAAGTTTCGCATGCACTTTGAAGCTGTGCCGCGGGCGACCTTGTGGCCGCGGTTCTGTGAGCCGCGCCAGCGCGTTGCTCTCGCGGCGTCCTTCCGTGCACGCCTGGAGACGGCTTAAGTCTTCCAACGGACATTCCTAAGTGCATGCATGAACACGCTCTAACAAAACACGGATCGCACAGGCTGACTTGCGGTCACGCGCATGGGTGATTCTGAGTCGCGTCAGACGACGAAGGATCTCTCCGATTCAAGCGGCGCGTTCGCAGGCAGATCGAAGCGCAACCATCCCATCCCTTCATGGGTGTGCGAACGGCCCGACCGTTGTCGTGCTCGTGTGCGATCCCTTCGCGTCTCAGATCCTTTGCCGAATTGCGCGACTCAGGATGACAACATGTTGCCGCATCCTATCGCTT
>JALYZW010000067.1 GCA_030945725.1 Verrucomicrobiota bacterium
TTTTTGACGTCGACGTGCGGACGGCGCGCGCGCGCATGTTGCGCCGGGTGCGCCCGGCCCACACGCCCGATCGTATGGAACAGGAGCCGAACGAATTCTACGAACGCGTTTGTGCGGCATATCGCGATCTAGCGGCGGGTGACCCCGCGCGTTTCTGTTTGATCGACGCCTCCCAAACCGCGGACGCGATCGAGGGGGAGGTCTGGCAACAGATCAACAGTCGCCTCGGCAGTCGGCTGCCGACGGGCAGCCGCACCGCCTCCTCGACCCCATAGCACGATGGCCTTCACTCGCGCCGTCGCTCTCAATTACATCCGGCGTGCGCACGCGAACCGGCGGATCGCGCACGCCTATTTGATCGCGGGACCGGCCGGGAGCGGCAAGCGCCGGCTCGTCTCGGACATCGCGAACCTGGTCAATGGCACAGTCGCCGAAGACGTTTTCGCGTCGCACCTTCCGGAGGTGCACTTGGCGGAACCGGAATCGAAATCGCGCCGGATCGTGATCGACCAGATCCGCGCGCTCGAGCACGCCTTGCAGATGCGCGCGGTCGGCGACCGCAAAAAGATTGGAGTGATCGTCGACGCCGACCGTTTGCAACCGCAGGCGGCGAACGCGTTCCTGAAAACACTCGAGGAACCGCCGAACGATTCGCTCCTGCTTCTGCTCAGCGCGCTGCCGGAATCGTTGCCCGATACGATCCTTTCGCGCTGCATCACGATCACGCTTACCCCCGACGAAGACGCCGCGACGCCACCGGAGCAGCGAGAGCTAGCGACTTTGCTCGGTTCGGTTGTCGCGCCTGGGACGCACGGTGTCCAGAGCGCCTACCGGCTTGCCCAGGGCTTTCATCGACTACTCGGCGGCATTCGCGAATCGATTCAGTCCGAGAATAGCGCGGCGCTGAAACGAGACGTGACGCGCTACAAAAATACAACGGACGGCGCGTGGCTCGACGACCGCGAAGATTACTTCAAGGCACTGACCGAAAGTCAGTACGTGCAACGTCGCGCGCAACTGCTCGAGACGCTTTACGTATGGTGGTCGGACGTCTTGCGCGCCAGCAGCGGCGTCGGTCGCGTTGAGCTGGAAGAGGCACGCGCTGCCACCGCGGCAGTCGCAGGCAGATTGACCACGCCCGAGATTTTGCGCCGCCTCCGGCGCGTGGAAGAGTTACGCGATCATCTGGGCCGAAATATCCAGGAAGCGCTCGCGATCGAAGTCGCGTTCCTAAACATCTTTGCGTTCTGAAGCGCAGTTCGCCAGAAGTTATAAAATATGAGATTTGAAAATCAGGTAGCGGTCGTGACCGGCGCAGGACGAGGAATCGGACACGCGATCGCCGTCCGCCTCGCGCACGAAGGAGCACGCGTCGCGTCCGTCAGCCGGTCAGAATCGAACGCGCAACGGACCGCGGATGAAATCAATACCCATCGCGCCGACGCGGCGAAAGCTTATGCCGTCGATGTGGCGGATCACGCCGCGGTGCAGACGATCGGCGCGCGAATCTTGGAAGATTTTGGACGCGTCGATATCGTGGTCAACAACGCCGGCGTGACGCGCGATGGATTAAGCATGCGCATGTCCGTGGAAGATTGGGACACGGTCCTGAACACGAATCTGAAGGGCGCCTTTAACGTCGTGCAATCGTTGATGCGCCCGATGATCAAACAGCGGAGTGGGCGCATCATCAATATCAGCTCCGTGATCGGGTTGATCGGGAACGCCGGCCAGTCCAACTACGCCGCGAGCAAGGCCGGCTTGATCGGTTTCACAAAGTCGCTCGCGCGCGAGCTCGCCAGCCGGGGGATTACGGTGAACGCGATCGCTCCGGGCTTGATCGAGACCGACATGACGTCCGTGCTTTCCGACGAAATCCGCAAAACGATCCTGAGCAAGATTCCGCTCGGTTCTTTAGGTCAACCGGAAGACATCGCGCACGCCGTCGCCTTCCTCGCTTCGGCGGAAGCGAAATACGTTACCGGCCAGGTCCTGGCAGTCGATGGCGGGATGGTGATGTAGCTAGGGCTTTACTAAGCGTGGCCTACGAACAGAACTATCGCTCCCTAAGCGTGACCTA
>JALYZW010000288.1 GCA_030945725.1 Verrucomicrobiota bacterium
CGATCAAAGTGGGTGTGTTTCCGTTGCTGAAGAATAAGCCGGAGCTCGTGGCGAAAGCGCGCGAGGTGCAGGCAATCTTGAAGAAGCACATGATGGTTTTCTATGACGAAAGTGGCGCGATCGGCCGACGATACCGCCGACAGGACGAAGCCGGGACGCCGTTTGGCCTAACGATCGATTTCGAGACGCTCGGCGAACGGGGCGACGAACTGCGATACGGTCACGTTGCGTCATCGCGATTCGATGCAGCAGGAGCGGGTCAAAATCGCGGACCTACTCGCGACGCTCGTGCCGCGCATCATGTAATGGACGCGCCGGCTTTTCGCGCGGCCTGCCTCGCGAAGCCGGGGGCGAGCGAGGGAACACCTTTCGGCGACGACGCGCTCGTGTTCAAAGTTGCCGGGAAGATGTTCGCGCTGCTGGCGCCAGATGAAGTGCCGCCCACCGCAAATTTGAAGTGCGATCCCGACCGCGCGCTGGAACTACGTGACCGGTATGAACAGGTGCGGCCCGGCTATCATATGAACAAGAAACACTGGAACACGGTCGAGCTTGGCTCCGGAATTCCCGAACGTGAATTGCAGGCCATGATCGATCACTCGTACGAGTTGGTCGTCGCCAGTCTGCCGAAACAACAGCGTCAGCGCATCGGCGCCGCGCCCGACACCTCCCGTACTTGAACGTCGCCAATTTCGAGTCCAAGCGCTTCGCGAGCGATTTCCAGAAAGCTATCGGGCGGGTCCGTCAGCGCGACCTCGAGCCGCCCGGTTTCTTGCGGCAGCGCGTTTAAATTTTTGCGGGTGAGAAGTTGCTGCACGGCGCTCGCGCAGTTTTGCGCTGAATCAACGAGCGTGATGTCTGGACCCACGAGCCGCGCGATGGCCGGGCGGAGCAATGGATAGTGCGTACACCCGAGCACGAGCGTGTCGATGCCTTCATCAAGCAGCGGCCTGAGATACTGCAGAATGACGTCGTCGCTAATCCGACTCTCGAGCCAGCCTTCTTCGATCAGCGGAACGAGCAACGGGCAGGCGCGCGCGAGGACGTGCACGTCAGGCGCGATGGAGTGCAGCGCCCGTTCATACGCGCCGCTTTTGATCGTCGCGCGTGTGCCGATCACGCCGATGCGGCCGGATCGAGTCGCGGCAATCGCGGCCGTCGCGCCGGGCAGGATTACGCCAGTCACTGGAACGCTAAGATTTTTCTCCAACTCAGGAACGGCCACGGCGGACGCGGTATTACACGCGATCACGATAGCCTTCGCGCCCTCCCGCACCAGCATCTGCGCGATCTCGAGCGAATAACGCTGCACGGTTGTCGCGCTCTTTCCGCCGTAGGGGACGCGTGCCGTGTCGCCCAGGTAGATGATCGACTCGTTAGGCAACAACTGGCGCAAGGCCGCGACCACGGTGAGGCCGCCGATCCCGGAATCGAAAACGCCGATGGGTTGCGTCGCCGCCGCGAGAGGTGTGCTAGTCGCCGCCATTGATCGAGATCGAAGGTTCGCTCGCCGGGCTATTCAGCGCAGGTCGCTCCCGCTCGAGAGGTTCCGTGATCGATCGCTCGTGCGGAGGCAAATTGGACTTGGCCGAGGCGAGCATCCCGCCGCCGGCCCGGAAATTCACAGCGGCGTCATAACTCTGAATGCCGCTCGCGAGCGCCGCGCCGAGCTGCTGCCGGTATTGCGCGGTCGCGACGCGTTGGCCTTCCGCCGGGTCGCTCAGAAAACCGCCTTCCACGAGCACGGCCGGAATGTTGATGTTGCGGAGGACGTGGAACCGCGCATGGCGGACGCCGCGGTCATACGCGCCAAGATGCGAAAGCACGGCGGCGTGAACCGCAGCGGTGAGCGCGATATTCTGGGGGTCGTGTGCATTCCCGATGTTTGCCTGCACTTCGTTCGCCGCCGCATGGCCTTCGGCGCCGGCATTCGAGACCACGCCGGCGGGCGCGAGCGCATAACTTTCGACGCCAGCCCCGCCGCTCGCCGAGTTGAAATGAATGCTGACAAACACGGCGTGCGGGAACCGATTCGCGAACGCGACGCGTTCTTCGAGGGATAAACCGACGTCGCTCGAGCGCGTCATTTCCACCTTGTAGCCGGCACGCAGCAATTGTTCGCGCGCACTGAGCGCCACGTCGAGCGCGAAGCTTTTCTCCGAGCCCCAACGATTCGATGTTCCCTGATCCGTCCCGCCGTGGCCGGGATCGAGCACGACCGTTTCGACTTTTCCGGCGTTTGGGATTTTGTTCGGCCGGAGGACCGGCTCGACGATTTTGCTCACATCCATGACCGAGATCAGGTCTTCGCCGCCGTTCGCGAGCAACGGGAAGTCGGTGAAGAAGCGGACGCCGTTGATGAAGAGATCGCTCGTTCCGGTGTGCGTCCGGATGACCCGCCGAGGGCTGCGCAACGAGACCGCGCCGTCCACCCGCGTGTATTCCGGGAATTGGTAGAACTTTGCCAGACTCGCGAAGGTGACGTATTCGCGTTCGCCCTGATGGACGACGGTCCAATCCTGGGCTGAAACTGCGGTCGCGAAAAGCGCTGTCGCTGTGAGCAAAACGGCGACGCGTGGCAGCCGGAGCATTCGCGCAAATTGGCTGGAGCAGGAGAGAGCGCAAGTGATTTGCCGAGGGCGGCCTCGATCGAACGGCGGCGGTTTTCGTTTTGCAAACGTCGGCCGCGACCGGATGATGCACGTCCGGATGTCCGAGTTGTCTAAGACTTACGAACCGACTGTCGTCGAGCCGAAGTGGTATGGGCGCTGGCTCGAAGCCGGTTGTTTTCGCGCGGATGAACATTCGACAAAGCCGGCGGTTTCGATCGTCATTCCACCTCCGAATATCACCGGCGTTTTGACCCTCGGGCATGTCCTGAACAATACGATCCAGGATATTCTGGCCCGGCGGGCGCGCATGCTCGGGTGTGAGGTGCTCTGGCTCCCGGGAACCGATCACGCCGGGCTGGCAACCCAAACCGCAGTCGAAAAAGCGCTGCGGAAAACTGAAAAAGTATCCCGTCACGATCTCGGCCGGGACGAGTTCATTCGCCGGACGTGGGAGTGGCGCGAGAAGCACGGCCGCATTATTTTCGAGCAGCTGCAGCGGCTAGGCTGTTCCTGCGATTGGTCGCGCGAACGCTTCACGCTCGACCCCGATTACGCTCGCGCCGTGCAGCAGGTGTTCGTGGATCTTTACGGCAAAGGGCTGATTTACCGCGGGCGGCGAATGATCAATTGGGATCCTGCTGCGCTCACCGCGCTTTCGGACGAGGAAGTCATCCCGACAAAACAGAAGGGAAAACTTTACTACGTCCGCTACGAAATCGTGGAGGAGCCCGGCCGCTTCCTGGAGGTGGCGACGACGCGGCCCGAGACGATCATGGCCGACGTCGCCATTGCGGTGCATCCGACGGACGAACGTTATCGCGCGTTGATCGGCCAGCACGTTTGGCGGCCGCTCGCGCGTGCGCAGTTGCCGATCGTGGGAGACGACGTGATCGACCCGCAGTTCGGCAGCGGCATCCTGAAGGTCACGCCGGCGCACGACAAAGTGGACTTCGATCTTGGGCAGCGTCACGGCTTGCCGATTATCGACATCTTGTCCCCGAACGGGCGCATCAACTGTTCCGAGGTACCGGAACTCGACGGGCTCGATCGGTTTGAAGCGCGGCGAAAATCGGCCGAGCTGCTGAGCGAACGCGGCGCGCTGGTGAAGGAAGAGCCGTACGAAAACACGGTCGGTTTCAGCGAGCGGGCCGGCGTGCCGATTGAGCCGCGGCTGAGCGAACAATGGTTTTTGCATTACCCGAAAACGGAAGAAGCACTGCGCGTCGTCCGCGAACATCTGATCCGGTTCTTTCCCGCGCACTGGGAAAAGGTTTACGCGCAATGGCTCGAAAACATCCAGGATTGGTGCATCAGTCGGCAAGTTTGGTGGGGACATCGCATACCGGCCTGGCGCAATCAGGCCGGTGAATTGCGGGTCCAAATCGATTCGCCAGGCGAAGGCTGGACGCAGGATCCAGACACGCTGGATACCTGGTTTTCATCCTGGCTCTGGGCCTACGAGACGATGGACCCGGCTACGCGCGCGAAGTTTTACCCGACGTCCGTCCTCGTGACCGCGCCGGACATCATCTTTTTCTGGGTCGCGCGCATGATCATCGCGGGCCTCGAATTCAAGCCGGGCAGGTCCGAGCGCGATGAAGACAACATCCCATTTCGCGATGTGTTTTTTACCGGGTTGATCCGTGATCAATCGGGCCGGAAAATGAGTAAGTCGTTAGGCAACTCGCCCGACCCCCTGGATCTGATCGCGCGATACGGCGCGGATGGTCTGCGTTTTGGATTAATGCGAATCGCGCCGAGCGGGCAGGACATTCGGTTCGACGAAAAGCAGATCGAGGAAGGGCGGAATTTTGCCACGAAACTGTGGAATGCGGCGCGTTTCCGCCAAATGCACGGCGCGAGCGACGCAGCGCCGAACTTGCGCGCGCACGAACTGTCGATCTACGCGATCGAGGTGCTGGCGCGTTTTGACGAGCTTCTGGCGGCGGTGGAGACCGGTTACGCGGAATATCGCTTCAGCGAGGTCGCGCAGCGGCTGTATGAATTTTTCTGGAGCGATTATTGCGATTGGTTCATCGAGGCCGCGAAGACCGAGATCTTCAGCGAAAATGCAGCGCGGAAAGCCTCGGTGCTCGCGGTGATGGATTTTGTGATGTCGGGCTTTTTGCGGCTGGTGCATCCGTTCATGCCCCACATCACGGAGGAGCTGTGGTCCGTGCTCGAATTCGGCGGCGGCGGGTCCGAACTGAAAACCGCGTCGATTCAGTTCGCCGATATCCCGCAAACAAGCGGAATCGCGGATGCGAACGTCGCGCGCACGCAAGTGGGAGCGGTTTATGAGACGGTCGCCGCAGGCCGGAACTTGCGTGCGGGCGCGCGAATTCCGTCGAACAAGAAGACGCCATTTGTCCTTCGCCCCTCCGCGGCGTTGAACCCGACCGATTTGGAAACCGTCGTGCGATTGCTGAACGCGGAAGAGATTGCCATTAACGAAAAATACGAGCCGGAGCCCGGCGTTCCCGTCGCCGTGACGCCGCTGGGTGAGTTGTATTTGATGGTCGTCGGCGGCGACAAAGCGGCCGAAAGCGAGAGGCTCGACAAGGAAATCGCGAAGATCGAAATCGAATTGCGAACGGTGAACGAGAAGCTCGCGAATTCGTCCTTTGTGGACAAGGCGCCGCGCGCGATCGTCGACGAACACCAAAAGCGGAAAGCGGATTTCGCGGCGAAGCTCGTCCAGCTCAGGCAGTCGCGCGCAGCCCTGCGTTAAAGACGACGCGGTTACTTGAGACATCGGCGCCGCGGCTCTCGAAGTATCGTTTCAGCTCGGGCGTGTAGCAGGTGCCGTCGAATTCGCGGTTGAACTCCAGCCAGATTCGCCCGCCGCGCGCCAACCTGCCTGCAAGATCGCCGAGAAAAAATTCCCACTCGGGCACAGCCCAAAGCTGGTCGCTCTTGTGGCCGTTGAAGCAAATCATGTGCGCCGTAATGACGTCGAATTTTCCGCCGAGGTCAGGCAATGGGACACGCGGCTGCACGCGCCACACCCGTCGATCGACCCCGAGCAACTCGATGCTTTCGTTAAACATCGGCGTTTCATCGAGGTCGATGCCGACCGCGTCGTGCCCGAGCAGACCGCAAATGTAGAGGAAGTAACCGGTCCCGCTGCCGATATCGAGAATGCGTTTGCGGGCGCCGACATCCAGCTCGAGGTCGCGCACGCGACGCAGATTCGCCTCGATCCAGCGCGGCAATTCCAGATATTTCGGAGGCTCTTCGCCGGGATCCTCCATGCCGTAGCGCGAGCGGATGCGCGCGAATTTCTCGCGATCGATTGTCGTCACGATGTCGTCCACGTCGAGGCGAACCGGCGAACGCCGCCGCAGGAAGATGCGGCGCATCCGGTGCATCGCGCTTTCGACCGCGCGGCCGTTCGAAAGCTTTTTTAGTTTATCGGTGAACCGCATGGAGACTTGGCTGGAGCGGCTCCGTAATTCGACGCCGGTTCGGTGTCAATCGTGATCGTCGGCCGCAGCAGCACGGCGTCATCCCGAGCGAAGTCGAGGGACCCCGTGATCCTATCGACGGTCAAGCCACGGGTCCCTCGACTGCGCTCGGGATGA
>JALYZW010000289.1 GCA_030945725.1 Verrucomicrobiota bacterium
TCATCCCGAGCCGCGCAGACGGCGAGGGATCTCGCACCGGGTGATGACTGCTAATGCGGTCGCTGGTGTGATTAGCAGCGAGGTTGGGAGATCCTTCGGCGCGCTTCGCCAGCCTCAGGATGACAGAGTATGAATCGCTCACTTCATCTCCTCGATGATCTGCCGCAGATAGTCGGGCATTTCCGGCAGCGGCGCGAGACGAACTTCCATCGTGCCGTCCGCCGCCTGCGCCACGATCGTGTTCACCGTGGAAAAGCTCTCCGCTTTGTCGGGATAATCATCGCGGAATTGCGCGCCACGACTTTCCTTTCGTTCCAACGCCGACCGCGCGATCGCTTCGGAAATCGTGAGCAGATTTTTCAAATCAAGTGCGGTGTGCCACCCCGGATTGAAGTCGCGGTTGCCGATAACTCCGACTCGTTGCGCGCGCTTACGCAATTGCTCCAGATCGTTCAGCGCGGTCAACATCTCGGCTTCATTCCGCACGATGCCGACGTTCTCCTGCATCGTCTCCTGCAGATCGCGCTGCACCGCGTAGGGGTTCTCGCCGGCGCTGTTGTCGAATGGCCGCAGCCCTTCGCGCATGACGCTTTCCACCTCCGCCTCGTCGACTTCGCCTAACGAGTTCTCCTTCGCAAATGCCGCGGCGTATTCGCCGGCCCGTTTGCCGAAGACCAAAAGATCAGACAGCGAATTTCCGCCAAGTCGGTTCGCGCCGTTAATTCCGGCCGCACATTCACCGGCGGCGAAGAGCCCAGGGAGATCGGACATCTGCGTATCGGCGTTCACGTAAATTCCGCCCATGATGTAATGCGTCGTCGGGCCGACCTCCATCGCCTCCTTCGTGATGTCGATGTCGCCCAGCGCTTTGAACTGGTGATACATGCTCGGCAGCTTGCGCTTGATGTGGTCTTCGGAATTCGAAAGCCGCTGCTTGATCCACGCGATGTCCAGAAACACGCCACCGTGCGGGCTCCCGCGCCCTTCCTTGATCTCGCGGACGATGCACCGTGCCACGTGATCGCGGGTCAGTAACTCCGGCGGGCGGCGGGCGTTTTTGTCACCCTGGGTGTAACGCCAGCCTTCATCTTCGTTATCGGCAGTCTGCGATTTGTAGTTGTCGGGGATCGAATCGAACATGAAGCGCTGGCCTTCTTTGTTCGTCAGGATGCCGCCTTCGCCGCGCACGCCTTCGGTCACGAGCATGCCGCGCACGCTGGGCGGCCAAACCATGCCGGTGGGATGGAACTGCACGTATTCCATGTCGATCAGTGAAGCTCCGGCGTGGTACGCGAGCGAATGTCCGTCGCCCGTGCAGTCCCAGCTGTTGCTCGTGATCTTGTAAGCTTTGCCGACGCCTCCCGTCGCGAGCACGACCGCTTTCGCCCGATACATTTTGAACCGACCGCGTTCACGATCGTACCCAAACGCACCGACCACGCGTTCGCCGTCCCGCAGCAGCGCGAGGATGCAAATCTCCATGTAGACCTCGATGCCCTGGTGTACGCCGTGATCCTGCAGGGTCCGGATCATCTCGAGCCCGGTGCGATCGCCGACGTGCGCGAGCCGCGGATATTTGTGGCCGCCGAAATTGCGCTGGAGAATGCGCCCGTCTTTCGTCCGATCGAAAACGGCGCCCCACGCCTCCAGTTCGCGCACGCGATCCGGCGCCTCCTTCGCGTGCAGCTCCGCCATCCGCCAATTGTTCACGTACTGGCCGCCCCGCATGGTGTCCGCGAAGTGCACCCGCCAGCTGTCGCGATCGTCCACGTTCGCGAGGGCCGCTGCGACACCGCCTTCCGCCATCACCGTGTGCGCTTTGCCGAGAAGACATTTGCAAACCATCCCCACGGAAACGCCCGCGGCTGACGCTTCGATCGCCGCGCGCAACCCAGCGCCGCCCGAGCCGATCACGAGCACGTCGTGCTGAAAGGTTTCGTATTCCGGCATCGCGCGCGTTTAGAGCAGCCGGAAGTCGTGCCACACGCCCATCGAGCACAGCCGGACGTAAAGGTCCGAGAAACCGACCCAGAACAGACTCAGCCACGCCCACACCATGTGGCGACGATTCAGGCAGGTGACGCAGCGATAAGCCGGAAAGGTCGCTCCTTTCGAGAGCTGATCGCGAAAACCGCCGATCAAATGGCGCAATGCATGACAGCCGAAAGTGAACGAGGCGAGCAGCACGACGTTGATCGCGAGCACGATCGTGCCGACGCCGATACCGAAGCCGTCCGCAAACCACATCGCCTTCCACACGTCGTAAGTCAGCATGCCGATGAACAGAATGGCGATGTAGAGAAAGTAGCGATGGACGTTCTGCATGATCAATGGGAACGACCGTTCGCCGAGGTAAGTCTTCCTCGGCTCGCCGACGGTGCAGGCCGGCGGATCCGCCCAGAACGCCTTGTAGTAGGCGCCGCGATAGTAGTAGCAGGTCAGGCGCAAGCCTCCCGGCGCCCACAAGATTAGAAGAGCCGGCGAAAAGATTAGCCAGCCTGGCCACCAGAGTGGTTTTGGTCCGAACCAGCTATGCGGCGAGTCGCCGAAAATTTCCGGCGAATAGAACGGCGAAAGATACGGGCCGAAGTGATAATGGTTTCCCTGAAAGGCGGCCCAGGTGGAATAAAGGATGAAGGTCGTGAAGCCGAGAAAAACGAGCAGCGGGGTCGTCCACCAAAGATCGGTCCGCATCGTTTCGCCGAACGAGCGGCGGGGAATCGTAGCTTCTGCGGAAGACATGAGGAACTGCCGGTGTTGATACCAGCGCGTCCGCTGGTTGACAAGATAATCCACGAATCGCGGCCAGCAGGAATTGTTCGGAATCGATCGCCATCGCCGCGTCATTCCGAGCGAAGCGGAGTGAAGTCGAGGAACCCCGTGGCCGAGCCCATCGTGATGCCACGGGGTCCCTCGACTTCGCTCGGGATGACGGGCTGTTGGATCCGGATCCGAAATGGATCCACAAATTTACTGGCTCGCTTCGCTACGTTGCTTCCGCTCGCGCGGACGGCGCCATGATCGCGTCGCGCATCCCGTGGAGAAGTTTCTTGTCTGCCGGTACGATCGTGGCGAGCGCGCCCCGCAATTGCACTTTCTCCTTCTCGACGAAGAAGTACGGACAAAGCCGCACGCGTCCGCGCATCGTTTTTAACTCGTCGTTCTCGGGATCCCAGTAGCGATGATCGACGAGCCGCGTCTTGTGAAAACGCTGCATGATCCGAGGCGTGGTTTCGAATTCGGCCAGCGCTTGCTCGACCGCGCGCTCCCACTCCGCTTGCGGCGAATCGGAGCCGACCACCACGCCGCGGCTTCCCCAGCCGAGCGGCGAAAATCCGCTCACCTTCAGCACGAGATCGCGCTCTTTCTGCGAGAGCTTTCCCGCTTCGCGCCAATGATGAATTTCCAGCCGCGGGATGACCGCATGCTGCGGCAGCGGAGCCGGATCGATCAGCCACGTATACGGAATCACTGCCTGCAGTTTCAGGAAATATTTCTCCCCCAATTCACGCCGCCAGAACTCGCGCAGCGGCTGCAGCCAGAAGAGCGCGAACCACATCTTCTCCTCAAGGAAAGGTTTGAACGGCGGAGTCACGCGAACCGTTCCGTCACCGGCGGCATTCATCAATTCAGACACGCGCGGCAGATTCGGCAGATCGAATAATTCGAAAAAACGATAGACGTCGCGGCCGGGTGTCGGTGCGTAATTTTCGGCTTCGACGACCCGCCATTCGGGCCCCGGAA
>JALYZW010000294.1 GCA_030945725.1 Verrucomicrobiota bacterium
ATGCTCGACCAACGCGCGCTCAAGCGGCTGGAAAACGATGCCCTGTTTTTGCAGCCGTTCCGGCAGCGGATCGCGACGGACCAGGTGATCGTCCGCGAAGATCATCCGCGCCGCGACGTCCGTCAGACCCCGCGAACGCGCAAGCAGCTCCGCGTGGTCGTGATCTCCCGCGACCGCGCCGTCGACGTAATGGTCGAGCTTCAGGGCGTCGACATTCGAGAATCGCCAGGCTTGCTCTTTGCGGTTCGGAGCCGGGAGCGACTGAAATGTTTCAAACGCAGCCGCCTGCTGATCCTGGAACCACTGCGGAAGGTGATCGCCTTCCCCGGCGATAGGTCCGGACATGATGGAAGCGCCGTCGCGGGTCTGCGGCGGTTCGGCTTCCATTACTTCATCAAGAACGGCGGTCGCGTTGCTCATAGCCGGAGGTCGAGACGCAAACGGCGGTCCGAGACCGCCGTCAAACTTGCGCTCTTCTCTGGAGGGGAAACTAGCCGACGGACCCTTCCATCTCAAGCTCGATCAGGCGCTTGAGTTCGACGCTGTATTCCATCGGGAACTGGCGCACCAGGTCGTTCACGAATCCGTTCACGCTCAGGCTCATCGCCTGTGCTTCGGTCAGGCCGCGTTGCTGCATGTAGAAGATCTGTTCGGCGGAAACCTGCGAGACGCTGGCTTCGTGCTGCACGGAATTTCCGGTGCCGCGAACGGTGATGGCGGGATAGGTATCGGTGCGGCTCGTGGAGTTGATCAGAAGCGCGTCGCACTCGGTGTTGTTCCGGCAATTCTTCAGGTGTTTCGGTACATGCACCAGACCGCGGTAGGTGGCGCGCCCGGTGCCGATCGAGATCGATTTCGAGATAATGTTGGACGTCGTCTCGTCCGCGGCGTGCACCATTTTCGCGCCCGTGTCCTGGTGTTGCCCGTTGCTCGCGAGCGCGATGGAGAGGACTTCGCCGCGCGCTTTCCGGCCTTTCAAAATCACACCCGGATATTTCATGGTCAGCCGGGATCCAATGTTGCAATCGATCCATTTCACCTCCGCTTCTTCGTGCGCGATCGCACGTTTCGTCACGAGATTGAACACGTTCGCCGACCAGTTCTGGACGGTGATGTATTGGATCTTCGCGCCTTTCATCGCCACCAGCTCGACCACGGCGCTATGCAACGTCGCGGTGTTGAACTTCGGCGCCGTGCAACCTTCCATGTAGGTCAACTCCGCACCTTCATCGACGATGATCAGTGTGCGCTCGAACTGCCCGAAATTCTCGGCGTTGATCCGGAAATAGGCCTGGAGCGGATGCTTCACCTTCACGCCCGGGGGGACGTAGATGAAAGAGCCGCCGCTAAATACAGCCGAGTTCAACGCGCTGAATTTGTTGTCGCCCGTCGGGATGACTTTGCCGAACCATTTGCGGAAGATTTCCGGGTAATCCTTCAATCCCTCAGTCGACCCGACGAAGATCACGCCCTGCTCGCCGACCGCCGCTTTGATGTTCGAATAGACGGCCTCGCTGTCGAATTGCGCCTCGACGCCCGCGAGAAATTTGCGTTCCTGCTCGGGAATTCCGAGCCGCTCGAAGGTGCGCTTCACATCGTCCGGCACGTCTTCCCATTTGCGTTTCGCCTGTGTCCCGCTGCTCAGGTAATACCGGATGTTGTCGAACACGATCGCTTCCAAATCCTTGCTCGCCCAATGGGTCGGCATCGGTTTGCTAAGGAACGTTTTGAGTCCGTTCATCCGGAATTCGCGCACCCAATCCGGGTCCGCCTTGATGTTCGAAATGTATTCGATCGTCTTCTCGGTCAGGCCAATGCCCGCGTCGTGGAGGTGCGTCTCGGGATAGGCGAAATCGCCTTTGTCATCCCGCTGAAGATCGACTGCTTCTGTAACCATAAATTTTTCTCTTATCTCGTACTCAGGCTGCGGCCGGCTCTCCGATTTCGTCTTTCACCCAATCGTAGCCTTTTTCTTCAAGCTCCAGCGCGAGGTCTTTGCCTCCGCTCCGAACGATCCGCCCGTGCACCATCACATGCACGTAATCCGGCACAATGTAATCGAGCAGCCGCTGATAATGCGTGATAACGAGCGCGCCGAGATTCGGTCCGCGCAGTGAATTCACGCCGTTGGCCACAATTTTGAGCGCGTCGATGTCGAGCCCGCTGTCTGTCTCGTCGAGCACCGCGTATTTCGGCTCCAGCATCGCGAGCTGCAGAATTTCGTTCCGTTTTTTTTCGCCACCGGAGAAACCTTCATTCACCGCGCGCGAGGTGAACGAGCGGTCCATCTCCAGCAAATCCATCTTTTCGTAAAGCTTGGCGTAATACTCCGTCGCCTCCAGCTCTTCCCCTTCCGGCAAACGCGCCTGCACCGCGGCGCGCAGGAAATTCGCGATCGAAACCCCGGGGATTTCGCTCGGATATTGAAAGGCGAGAAAAATGCCTTTGCGAGCACGATCGTCCGCCGCGAGACCGATGATGTTCTCGCCGTCCATCAGGACTTCGCCGCTCGTGATCGCGTAGTCCGGATGACCCGCGATCGCCTTGGCGAGCGTGCTTTTGCCGGAGCCGTTCGGTCCCATGATCGCGTGCACCTCACCTTGCGGGACCGTGAGGTTCAAGCCACGCACGATCTCCTGGTCGCCGATCGCGACGTGCAGATTTTTGATTACCAGCTGGTTCATAAAAGCGGACCGATAAGATACCCCGCGCGACGTAATTTGCGAATTGCGATTTGCGCCTTACCTATGATACGCAGCGGCCGACGAACGGGATCAACCTGCCCGCGAATCGCGATTTTACCCCGTGGTGTAACGGTAACACAGCGCCCTTTGGAGGCGTTATTCATGGTTCGAATCCATGCGGGGTAGCCACCGCAAACGCCGCCGCACGACCCCTTCGAGTGAAATCCGAACCAACCGATGACTCGCCAGACCACTGGATGAGAGAAGCCGTCACGCTTGCTCGCGCGAGCATGAGCGCGGAAGCAGGCGGACCGTTTGGCGCAGTGGTCGTCTGCGATGGCCGAATTGTTGGCCGCGGGCAGAACCAGGTGACGCGCAGTTTGGACCCGACCGCGCATGCGGAGATCACCGCGATCCGAAACGCGTGCCAGAAGCTGGCGCGTTTTGAACTGCGCGGGTGTGACATCTACACGAGCTGCGAGCCGTGCCCGATGTGTCTCTCCGCCATCTACTGGGCGCGCCTCGATCGGATATTTTACGCGTGCACGCGAAGCGACGCGGCCTCGATCGGCTTTGATGACGAATTTATCTACGGCCAGATTCCGCTCGAACTCGCCGCGCGCTCGATTCCGATGACGCGAGTCGCGCGGGAAAATGCGCTCGGCGTCTTTCAGGAATGGGCGAGCAAGCCGGACCGCATATCTTATTAGCGGCGCGAAATTTAAACGGCCATGTCCAGTTTGCCGATTGACGAATTTCTAGAAGCCGCGATCGAGGAAGCCCGCTCCGGTCTGCGCGAAGGCGGCATTCCGATCGGTTCCGTGCTTGTCTGCGACGGCGAGATCATCGGCCGCGGCCACAACCAGCGCGTGCAACGGGGCAGCGTCATCCACCACGCGGAGATGAATTGCCTCGAGAACGCGGGCCGCCAGAACGCATCCGTCTACGCGCGCTGCACGATCTACTCGACGCTTTCGCCCTGCCCGATGTGCAGCGGTGCGATCGTGCTCTACGGGATTCCGCGGCTCGTCATCGGCGAGAACCGCACCTTTATCGGCGCGGAGGAATACCTGCGCGCAAACGGCGTGCAGATCAACGTGGTGCAGAACGCGGAATGCATCAGTTTGATGCGCGATTTTATCAACGCGCATCCCACTCTTTGGAACGAAGACGTCGGCGTTTAGCACTCCTCGTCGAACAAGCTGGTCAGCTTCATGTTCACAGCATCGACCAGCCCTTGATCGGTCAGCTTCAAGGCTGGGATCGGCGAGAGGCTGAGGAAGGACAGCGACATAAACGGCGCCGGCAGACCACAGCCAAGCCGGGCCGCGGCGGCGTTTAACAGCCTGATTTTCTCGACCACCTCATTCAATGGTCGGTCGGAAACGAGGCCTGCGATCGGCAGCGGCAACTCCGCGATTTCGCGTCCGTCTTCGATCACGACCTGCCCGCCGCCCATCTTCCGAAGCGCGTTCACGGCCGCCACGATATCGCTGTCGTCAACGCCGACGACCACGATGTTGTGCGCGTCGTGCGCGACCGTGGAACCAAGAGCGCCGCGCTGCAGTCGGAAGCCCCGCACAAAACCGACGCCGACGTTCCCGGTCGCGTGGTGACGCTCGACCACGACCAGCTTCAAAACATCGCGCGCGGTCTCGGAAACGATCTGTCCGTCGTGCACGATCGGCGCCACGCTCAGCGAACGCGTCACAATTTGTTCGGGCACGAGCTCGATCACCTTGATATTCTTTGCCCCCTCCGCCCGCACGGCGATCTCTTCGGCGCCGCGGAAACGCACATTCATCGTGTGGCGGGGCTGTTTCGCAGCCGGCACTTCGGGCCCGCAATACTCGCCATTTTCGGCGACGAGCTTTCCCTTCTTGTAAACGCGGCGGACCACGAATCTTTCCAGGTCGTCGAGCACGATGAAGTCCGCCCAGTACCGTGGCGCGATCGCGCCGTGATTCCGCAAACGATAGTGCCGCCCGGTGTTGATCGTTCCCATCTGGATCGCGGTGATCGGCGCCACGCCTAACGAGATTGCTTTCCGAATGGAGTGATCGATGTGGCCTTCGCTCAGGAGATCGCCGGGCAGTTTGTCGTCCGTGGCGAACGAGCAGTTTGCGGAATTCTGCGGCGTCACGAGCGGGATGATGTGCTCAAGATTTCGCTCGGTGCTGCCTTCGCGCACGAGCAGGTGCAGGCCGAGCCGCAGTTTCTCGCGCGCTTCGTCGAGCTCGGTGCTTTCGTGATCCGAGCGAATCCCGGCGAGCGCGTACGCGTTCAAGTTCCGCCCGCGCAAACCGGGCGCATGTCCATCGATCAGCTTCCCC
>JALYZW010000309.1 GCA_030945725.1 Verrucomicrobiota bacterium
GTGCTCCTGGCTTACGCCACTGAAGGCGAAAATTGGAAAGCGTTCGCCCTGTCTGATGACGTCACTCCGCGCAAAGATGTTGCCGGGGATCTCCCGGGCTCACATGTCCCTTGCGACAAAGAGCTGATGTGGATTGGCTGGACGGCAACTTTCCCGCGCGATGCGGTGCCGGCGGGCGCGAGAGTCTCGGCTTGGGCAGTCGACACCGATGGCCCGGCACTCTATCGGCTCGACGACAAACGGGGCGCTGCGGCCCTGTGACGGCGAAAGTCTCCGGTCGCGCGAACTGTGTGCGTCAAAGCGATTTCGCCGCTTCGACGACGTGCGCCGCGTCGATGCCGAATTCCTTCATCACCTGATCGCCCGGCGCGCTCAGGCCGAAACGGTGCAAGCCGATGATTTTGCCGTCGAGGCCGACGTATTTGAACCAGAGATCCGTCACGCCCGCTTCGATCGCGACCCGGCGTCTGCACTCGTTAGGCAAAACTTCGTCACGATAAGTTTGCGGCTGTCGCTCGAACCGCTCGAAGCACGGCAACGAAACCACGCGGGTCCCGGCACCGAGTTCTTTCGCGGCCGCGATCGCGTGCTGCAGTTCGCTTCCGCACGAAAGCAAAATCAAATCGAGCGCCGCGGTCTCGCGCTTCGCAATATAGCCGCCACGAATCACCCCTTCGCGCCGCAGCTGCACGTCGATCTCATTCAACATCGGCACCGCTTGTCGCGTGAGCGCGAGCAACGTCGGGCCATCGGTGCGTTGCGCCGCCGCGATGAACGCGCCCGCCGTTTCCTCGGGGTCCGCCGGACGAATGACGTCGAGTTGCGGGATGACGCGGAGCCCACTCACCGTCTCCACCGGCTCATGTGTCGGGCCGTCTTCGCCGACCGCGATCGAGTCGTGGGTGAAGATGTAAATGTTCGGCAATTTCGAGAGCGCAGCGAGGCGGATGGAGGCGCGGCAGTAATCCGCGAAGACCAAAAACGTGGCGCCGGACGCGCGGAAGATTCCGTGGTAGCCGACGCCGTTCATGATCGCGCACATCCCATGTTCGCGAATGCCAAAGTGAATGTTCCGGCCATGGTGATCGTCGCGCGTGAAATCGCCGGCGCCTTCGATGTAATTCAAGGTGGAACCGTGCAAATCCGCGCTGCCGCTGATCAGAAACGGCATCGCTTTCGCGAGTGGTTGCAGCACTTCGCCGCCCGCTTTGCGCGTCGCGATTTTGGCGTCGGCTGGAAACGCCGGGATCTCGCTCGATAGATTTGCGGGCACTTTTTTGGCGATCGCGTCATCGAGTTGCCGCGCGAGATCCGCGTTCTCCGTGCGCCATTCGTTGTACGATTTTTCCCAGTCCGCGTACGCAGCGAGCAGCTCCTTTTTGTGCTCGGCAAAATATTCGTGAACTTCCGGCGAGACGAAAAATTTCTCGTCCGGCAGACCGAGCGCCTTGCGGTCCGCATCGACGAATTTCACGCCGGCCTCGCCGTGCGCTTTCGCTGTTCCCGCCACTTCCGGGATGCCCTTCCCGATCAGCGTATGCGCGATGATCATCTGCGGCTTACCGTTATCGGCGCGCTTCGCGCCCTCGAGCGCCTCCAAAAACTGCGTCATGTCTTGCCCATCGACATTCTGCACGTCGAACCCATAAGCCTCGAAGCGTTTGCCGGTGTCTTCGCTCTGCGTTGCTTTGGCCATCGCGTCGAGCGTGACCGCGTTGGAATCGTAAATCAGAATGAGATTATCGAGGCCGAAGTGACCGGCGAACGCGCTCGCTTCGGCCGAGACCCCTTCCTGCAGGCACCCGTCGCCTGCGAGGCAAATCACGTGCTGATCGAAAATCTTGTGCGCGTCGGTGTTGAACTTCGCAGCCGCCATCTTCGCGGCCATCGCCACTCCGACGGCGTTCCCCACTCCCTGGCCGAGCGGGCCGGTCGTGCATTCCACTCCCGGCGTCTCGAAGAACTCGGGATGTCCCGGGGTTTTCGAGTGCAACTGCCGGAAGCGTTTCACCTCTTCCATCGGCAAGTCGTAGCCGCTCATGTGGAGCCAGGCATAGAGCATCATGCTGCCGTGGCCGGCCGAAAGAATGAAGTAATCGCGCCCGATCCAGCGCGGTTGATCGGGGTTCTGCTTTAGCGCGTAGCCGTAGAGGACAGCGCCAATTTCCGCGCAACCCAAAGGCAATCCGAGGTGGCCCGATTTCGCCGCCTGCACCGCATCCATTGCGAGCCCGCGCGCTTCGTTCGCGGCGCGGGAAAGGATCTCGAGGTTCATGCTCATGGCTGGTTATAGCTGCGCCTCGCCGCGCGACAAAATCTTTTCACGAAGCGCCCGCCGCGTGGCTTGCATTCAAGCAAAAGACCGGCAGTGGTGAGGAAGCGATGAACCAGCCTTTTTTGCTTCAGATGGTAGGCCGACTGGAGGGCTTCCTCGGCAAACTCCCCGCCGCCATTCAGAAGCCGGTCCTTCAGGAGTTGACCCCATTGAAGGAGCTGTTCCTGCAGCAACGCTCACCGCGTTTTGTCCTCACCGGATCGGCGAAAATTCCACTCCAGGAAATTATTCCCGCTCTCTTCGGGGCCGCGCACCAGATCGATCTGCGGGACGCGCTGATGGAAGTTTTCCGCTGGCAAAAAACGAACATCGGCGGCCACGGCACCGTCGAGTTGCTTGATGCCCGCGGGGCCGACGCGAGCGCGAACGCGCGGATCGCGGAAGAGCTCGGCCGGCAACCAGGCGATCTGTTCTTCCACATCGCAGACGCTGGTGCCGGGCGCTCGTCGCGCAGCGACGACCTCGAAACGCTCGCCGGCTATCTCGCGAGGAGCAGCAGCGCGCGACCAGCGAAGGCGCTCGGTCTTGTCATCGGCGAAACACGGCGCGCGGTGGTTTCGGATTCCGCGCCGGAGCGGCGGCCGACGACGGGAACCGCTGCCGAAAAACTGCGCGAGCGAATGCAAGCGGTCGCCGGAATTGGCGAGCACCTGATCGAAGTGGTCGAACTTCCGTTGTCCGGCGACTCCTCCGCTTCAACGCGCTTGATGGCGCTCCTCACTCGCATCCTGCCTAACGAGTGCCGGATCGAGATGGCTCGCATCTCGCGCGACCGCGCGGCGCAAGCCGAGATCGCGCAATCGCTCGTCAAATCAACCGCGGCCATTTGCGCCGCCGTCGGGACACAACCGATCCCCCTCGCCGACCTGCCGATCCTGACCGCGCTTCAATTGATGATGGTCTCCGGCATCATGTACATCAGCGGGCGGGAAAGAAATGTGCGCGCGGCCACGGAATTCATCGCGGCGCTCGGTGTAAATTTCGGGGCCGGGATGATTCTTCGCGAAGGCACGCGCGCGGCGCTCAAGTTCTTTCCGGGCTGGGGCAACGTCGTTTGCGGCATGGTCGCTGGCGCCGGCACTTACGGGATCGGCAAAGCGGCCACGGTCTATTTTTTGGAAGGCATGACCTTGCGGGACGCGCGCCGCGCGTACGTCGCCGGCCGGAAGCGTCGCGCGCGGCCTCAGCTCGAGGACGCGACAACCGCAAAGCCGAAGCGACGGACGCGTGCGTGATCGGCGTCTCCGGCTGCCGGCTCCGAGCGGATGAATAACTTGTGAATAAAGGCGCGCCCACGCCGCTTATTGTTCACACGTGGATGTGAACAGACAGGCTCCCTAAACGCGCTGCCGCGGGCTGTGATGAGGCGATGACATTATCCGAAATCGATCGAACGCTGCGCGACATCCGCGTCACGCCGGTGAAGACTCTCGGGCAGAATTTTTTGCACGATCAGAACCTCGCCCGCTGGATCGTAGGGCACGCCGAAATCGAGCCTGGGGAGTGCGTCGTCGAGATCGGACCGGGGCTCGGCGCGTTGACGGATCTGGCCCTCGCGGCGGGAGCCCGGGTGATCGCGATCGAGAAAGACGCGCGCCTCGTCGAATTCCTGCGGAAACGGTTCGCCGGAGACTCCCGCCTGGAGCTGATTCACCGCGACGCGCTCGACTTCGATTTGCGGCCGTTGTTTGCCCATCCGCGGGTGAAGCTGCTCGGCAATTTGCCGTATTATGTGGCGAGCCAATTGTTGTTGAAATTCACAGCTGACCCATCGCCGATCAGCCTGTGGTTGTTGATGTTACAAAAAGAAATGGCGCAGCGCCTGGCAGCGCAACCGGGCACCAGCGCGTACGGATCGCTCAGCCTTTTTGTTCAGCTCCGATACCGCGTGGATTACCTACGCACCATCCCGCCAACGGTGTTCCTGCCGAACCCGGAGGTGGACTCCGCACTCGTGCGCCTGACCGCGCGTGTTCCTGGCGAATTTCCGCCGTGCGATACGGAGCTTTTCACCCGTTTGGTTCGCGCCGGATTCTCGCAGCGCCGGAAGCAACTGCAGAAGTTGCTGCGGCCTCAGATCGCTGATTGGGAGGAGGCCTGCGAGCGCTGCGGGTTCGGGCCCAAAGCGCGCGCGGAAGATCTTCCGCTATCGCAGTGGATCGCGCTGTCGAATTACGTCCGAAATAGACGCCTGGAAGCCGCACCCGCGGACGGCGATGAGTTGTTTTCCGTGGTCGATGCCGAGGACCGCGTGGTGGGCAGCGAAGCGAGAGCGGCCGTGCATGCGAATAACTTGCTCCATCGTGCTGTCCACATCCTCGTTTTCAACCCCGCCGGCGAGGTTTTCCTGCAAAAACGCTCGCCCTGGAAGGACCGCCACCCGTCCGTCTGGGATTCGAGCGCCGCCGGCCACGTCGACGCCGGCGAAGATTACGATGACGCCGCCCAGCGCGAACTGCGGGAAGAGCTCGGGATCGAAGCAAAGCTGCAGCGCATCGCGAAGCTGCCGGCCTCCTCGCGGACGGGCCAGGAATTCATCTGGATCTATCGCGCCGAGCACGGCGGGCCGTTCACCCTCGCGCGGGATGAGATTGAACTGGGCGAATTTTTCGCGCCGGCGATCGTCGCGCATTGGATCGAAGCGCGGCCCGACGATTTCGCGCCCGGCTTCGTCGAAAGTTGGAAGGCGTCCCTGACGTCGCGCCGTTAAGCGAAAATCGCGTTATCGCCCGCGACTCTTCTTGGAACGAGACGCGTTCTTCGATCCCGACGCTGCTTTCGCCGGACGTTTCGCGCCGCTTCGTTTGGCGGCCGGCACCGGCCCGCGGAAAACACGTTCCGGCAAATCGCCGAGCATCTCGCGGCGGAATTTGCGCGCGGCGCGCCGCGCGCCTTCTTTCCCGCCGAACCTCGTGTCGCTAAAAAGTTTCGTCACCGCGGACTCGCCGCGGAGGAGGTGGACTTGAAAGCCGTGCGTCTGTTTGCTCGCGCGCGCCTTCGTGTCGATGCGGCGAATATTAGCTTCGGAATCTGGATTCGATCTTTTTCTCATGCGACTACCTAACGAGATTACATAAGCCAAACCTTCGCGCGCGCAAACGCTCGAGGAGAGTTATCGATTGTTTTTTGCATCGCGCGGCGGCAGGTCCCACGTCTTCGCTTTCGCCGCGTACTCGCTCGCCGGCAGCAAGACGTAGCACGGATGGCGGTCCGCGCGCAGCCAGCGGACGATACTCACCAACTTTTCCTCCGCCATCGTGGTGCACCCTGCGGTCGGGCGATCAACCCCGCGCCGGATGTGAAAGAAAATCGCGCTCCCGGCGCCGGGCACCGGCGGGTCGGAATTGTGCCGGATCTCGATCAGCCAATGGTAGGCGAAATCCGCAGAGCGCATTTTTTCGTGACTGTAATTGTCCGGCGGATTTTTCGGATCGATCACGACGTGCCGGTTATAATTCGGCGAGCGCGGATCATCAC
>JALYZW010000312.1 GCA_030945725.1 Verrucomicrobiota bacterium
GTCGCCGGCCGACGGTCGGCGACGCAAAATTTCAACGAAAGGAACAACATTATGGACACATTAGTTCGTGAAAATCGCAATGGGAACGGCAGTAGCGCCGAGCAAGCGGCGGAGCGATTCGTCGCGCCGCCGGCGACCGTGCTCGAGAACGAGAACGGCTATCGGTTACAGGTCGAGATGCCCGGGGTAAGCAAGGAAAACCTCGAGATCTCCATCGAGAGCAATGAGCTGACCATCATCGGCCGCCGGGCGGTGCCTTCGATCCCGGGGACAATGATTCACCGCGAGTCGCGCGCGGAAAATTTCCGGCGCACATTCGAGCTGGATCCGTCGATCGATAGCGGCAAGATCGGAGCGAAAGTACAGCAGGGCGTGGTCACCTTGACGTTGCCGAAAGCGGAGCAGGTGAAGCCGCGCAAGATCGCCGTCTCGTAAACATTCGTTCCGCACGCACGAAGGCCGCCAGCCGCGAGGTGGGCGGCCTTTTTGCTTGGCGAATGTGGGGGTCAGCCGTACTTAGAAGGTTCTCCTATGGCCACCAAAACCGAAGAAAAAACCGGTGAAGACAAGCTCACCATCGCGCGGAACAAGAATCTCGATCTGGCCTTGCAGCAGATCGCGAAAGACTACGGCGACGGGGCGATTATGCGTCTCGGTGATGACACGATTGTCGATATCGATGTCATCCCGACGGGCAATATTCTAATCGATCGGGCGCTGGGGGTGGGCGGCTTTCCGCGCGGCCGCGTGGTGGAGGTTTACGGGCCGGAGTCATCCGGCAAAACCACGCTGACGTTAACCGTGATCGCGCAGGCGCAAAAGCGCGGCGGCCTCGCCGCATTTATCGATGTCGAGCACGCGCTTGATCCGCAGTATGCGCGCCGACTTGGGGTGAACATGGACGACCTGCTCGTCTCGCAGCCGAGCTCGGGCGAAGAAGCGCTCCGCATCGTGGAGACGCTCGTGCGATCGAATGCGCTCGACGTGATCGTGCTCGATTCGGTCGCGGCGTTAGTGACGAAGCAAGAGCTGGAAGGCGAAATCGGAGACTCGACCGTGGGTGCGCAGGCCAGACTGATGAGCGCAGCTTTGCGCAAGCTGACTTCGCTGATCTCAAAGGCGCGAACGTGCTGCATTTTTACGAACCAGATCCGCGAAAAAATTGGCGTAATGTTTGGGAATCCGGAAACCACGCCCGGCGGCAAGGCGCTCAAATTCTACGCGAGCGTCCGCATCGATATCCGACGAATTGGCGCGATCAAGCAGACCGACGGCGTCGTCACGGGCAACCGGACCCGCGTAAAGGTGGTGAAGAACAAGGTCGCGCCGCCGTTCACCGAAGCGGAGTTCGACATCATGTACAACGAGGGGATCAGCACGACGGGCTCACTGCTCGATCTCGCGCTCGAGAAACAAATCGTCGAGAAACGCGGATCGTGGCTCAGCTACAAAGGGACGCAACTTGCCCAGGGGCGTGATGCCGGAAAAGAGGCATTAAAGAACGATCCGGCGCTCTACGAGGAACTGGAAGCAGCCGTCAAAGCCAAGCTCGACGAAGAGAAAAAGTAGCGGTTGGTCATCCCGAGCGAAGTCGAGGGACCCCGCGGCAGGACTCTCGATTCGCGACGGGGTTCCTCGACTCCGCTTGCGCTCCGCTCGGAATGACGGTTGGCGCAAAGCGCGCTACGTTTTGCGGTTCATGACTTCCGACGAAATTCGCCAATCGTTCCTCGAATTCTTTCGAGAGAAACAGCATACGATCGTGCCGTCATCGTCGCTTCTGCCCGATTCGCCGAATCTCCTTTTCACGAATGCCGGCATGAACCAGTTCGTGCCGATTTTCCTCGGCCAGCAAAGCGCGCCTTTTCAGCCGCCGCGCGCCGCGGATACGCAGAAATGCATCCGCGCAGGCGGCAAACATAACGATCTCGATGACGTCGGCCTCGACACCTATCACCACACGTTTTTCGAGATGCTCGGGAATTGGAGCTTCGGCGATTACTTCAAAAAAGAAGCGATCGAGTGGGCGTGGGAGTTAGTGATCGACCGCTGGAAGCTCCCTCCGGCGCGGCTCTACGCGACGGTCTACCGGCCGGGGCCTAACGAGCCGAGCGAGTTCGATCAGGAGGCGCATGATCAATGGGCGCGCCTGTTCGCGCGCGCGGGTTTGGACCCGGCGGTGCACATCGTGGATGGCAATAAGAAGGATAATTTTTGGATGATGGGCGATACCGGCCCGTGCGGTCCGTGCTCGGAGTTGCACATCGATCTTACGCCGGCCGGGGATACAAAAGGCTCGCTCGTGAATGCGGGCGATCCGCGTTGCATCGAGATCTGGAACCTCGTCTTCATCCAATTCAACGCGAACGCGGACGGAACTTTCGTGCCACTCCCGCAACGTCACGTCGATACCGGAATGGGCTTTGAGCGCGTTACGGCGATGATCCAGGGGACGAAAAAGTTTACCGATTTTTCACGGCCGATTTCCAACTACGAGACGGATGTTTTTCGTCCGATCTTTGACGAAATCGAGAAGCTGAGCGGCCAACGATATGGCTCGACGCTGCCAAAAACTGGCAGCACCGGCGAAACGGAACAGGAGAAAATCGACGTCGCGTTTCGCGTGATTGGGGATCACATCCGCACTCTCGGTTTTGCGATCGCCGATGGCATCCAGCCGAGCAATGAAGGGCGCGGCTACGTCTTGCGCCGGATTTTACGGCGCGCGGTGCGGTACGGCCGCACTCTGGGTTTTCACGACCCGTTTTTCTTTCAGCTTGTCGATGTGCTCGTCCGCACAATGGCGGATGTCTTCCCCGAGCTTCGCGCGAAGAAGACGACGATCGAAGAGACCTTGCGCCGCGAAGAAAAGTCATTCAACAAGACGCTCGACAAAGGAATCGCGCTGTTTGAAAGCGAAGTAGCGCGGTTGCGGCGTCCCGGGAGCGCACGCGGCTCGCG